>NZ_JBHYJW010000026.1:85106-119183 GCF_042741125.1 Amycolatopsis sp. NPDC058986
CACCCCCCTTCCCCGCGGCGCGTAACGCGAGGGGGGGGTTTGAGTGCGCTGGAGGCACTCAAACCCGCCCTTCGGTGTTCCGCGGGAGGGATCAGCCGAGGACGATCGACGTGCCCGTTGCCGAGATCGCCTTGTTCACCAGGTAGAAGTAGGTCGTCGAGGAGTCGCCGCCCGAGGTGAGCCCCTGCGCCTGGTTGCCACTGATGAACGACCCACCGGAGTCACCGCCCTCGGCGTGCGCGCTGGTCTGCGTCATCCCGCGCACGGAGCCCTGCGGGTACCGCACCGTCTGGTTCTTGGCCTGGATCGTGCCGCAGGTCCAGCCGGTGGTCGAGCCCGCCTTGCACACCGAGGCGCCGACCGCGGCCTCGGTGGTCCCGGACACCCGCGTGCCGTTGTTGATCTGCCCCACCGGCGTCCAGTTGCTGTTGACGGTCGCCGAAGCGTAGTCCTCGCCGGGGAACACGTACTTCCCGAACCGGCCCATCGCGACGTGGTTGTATCCGCTCAGCGCGCCGCCGCCGGTCAGCGCGGCACAGTGCCCGGCGGTGAGGAATCCGCCGCGGACCGAGAAACCCACCGAGCATCGCGAAGAACTGCCGATGTAGTACGCGTCGCCACCGCGGACGTCGTAGAACGGCATCGGTTTCGCGGCGACCTCGGCGATCGTGACCGCTGAGCGGTCGACGCCGGATTTCGCCACATACGACTCGGCGACCTCACGTTGCCCGCGGAGCACCGAGAGCGTTACCCGGTTGGCGGCCGTGTCGACGCCCCATCCGGTCACGGCATCCGGTGCGGACCGTTCGTTCGTGTTCAAAATGTCCACAGTGGAATCCAGTTGCCGTGCACTGAACCGGACCAGCTCGGCCTCCGCGCCGCCCGCGCGTACCCGGTCGAGCAACGCCGGATCGGTCACGCCGATGTGCGCTTTGCCGGTCGCTGCGTGATAGCTGACGCCGCCCAGCCGATCTCCGAGCGCGCCGACGATCGACCGCGCGACCCGGCCGGCGGCCTCCTCGCTGCCGAGCCGGGCGAGCGCCTGGCCTTCGCTCAGCCCCAGATCGCGTTGGAGGGCGGGAACCATACCGGGGTTCAGCGGAGTGAGTTCCGCGGCGGCCGGAGTGGCCGCCAGTACGCCGGTCGCCAGTACCGCGACGGCCACACCACCGAAGGACTTCGTGATCTTCATACTTCTCCCTCGCCGACTGGCACGCGGCCGGAGTGGCCACGTGGGCCGAACGCGAGCCTTCGCGTAGCGGACGGCACGCACAATCCGGGCTCCGCGCAGATAGGTATACGCATTCCCCCGCGGACCAACCCATTGCTCCACCTGCCGCCGTCCCACTGCTCTTCACCCGGACGGCCAAGTCCTTAAGTAGGGTTTCTTACCAACACGACGCGTAGCGCCCGCCTGCCTCCAAGCGTGTCCGTCCGTGCTGCATTCGGGGAAATCGCCGACATTTCGTACGCATCGTGATTTTCCACCCGCTCGCGGTCTGCCAACCGGTGCCGAGGACGCGCAGACGTGTGAGCGCACCAACCCGCACGGCCGACGACGTCCGGTTTACGGCTACGTGAAGCACTGCTTACGCTCCCCGCACACCGGACGCAGCCGCTTGCCGAGGAGGCCGTCATGTGGCCGGCCATCCCCCGTTCGACCTCGATCTCCGTCCGTACCGGTCCGCCCGCGTTCGTCGGCAGGGAGCCCGAGCTGGACGCCGTCGTCGAGGTCCTTCGCCATCGCCCCGCCGCCGTCCTGATCGAGGGCGAACCCGGGATGGGCCGTACCCGGTTGCTGGCCGAGCTGGCGCGCCACCGGGAGTTCGCGGGCGGAAGGGTGCTCGCCGGGGCCTGCCAGCGCTTCCGCGAACCCTTCCCGTACGGCCCCGTGCTGGAAGCGCTGCGCTCCGCGGCCGACCATGCGGTCGGCCCGCTCAGCCCGGTCGCCGGAGTGCTGCGGCCGCTCCTGCCGGAGCTGGCGGAAATCCTTCCCCCGCAACCGGATTCACTTCCTTCCCCCGGCGCGGAGCGGCACCGCGTGTTCCGCGCGATTCGCGAGTTGCTGGGCGCCTGCGGTCCTGCGCTCCTGCTCGTCGACGACCTGCACTGGGCCGATGAGGACACCTGTGACCTGCTGCGGTTCCTGGCCACCGCCATGCCCGCCGAGCTCGCCCTCGTCGTCGCCTACCGGTCGCCGCTACGGGCACCGATCCGTGTCGCGCCCACCGTCCACACGGCACGCGTGTCCCTCGGCCCGCTCGACGCCCGCGCGGTTCGCCAGCTGGCCGCCGAGCTGCTCGAAAACCCCGGTGTCACCGAGGAATTCGCGACACGGCTGCGCGAATGCACCACCGGAATTCCGTTCGTCGTCGAGGAAACGCTGCGCGCGCTGCACGACACCGAGGACAGGCCGCCGACCGGCGAACTCGTGCTGGACAGCCTCGAAGTGCCCGCCGCGCTACGCGAGACGATCACCGAACGGCTGGCCGCGTTGCCCGGCGCGGCGGCTCGGCTGGTGCGCGCCGCCGCGGTGCTCGGCATCGAGGCCGAGGCCCCGTTGCTGGGCGAACTGGCCGGACTCACCGGAGAAACGCTCCGCCCGGCACTGCTCGCCGCACTGACCGGCGACCTCCTTGCCGATCTCGGCGAGGGACGTTACGGATTCCGGCACCCGCTGGCACGCAAGGCCGTCCGGGACACTGTGGACAGTCCGGAAAGGACGATCCTGCACACGGAGTCGGTACGGCTGCTCGCGACCCGGCCCGCACCGCCGCTCAGGCTGCTCGCACAGCACGCGCGGGCGGCAGGCGACGTCGGCCGGTGGCGAAGATACGCCGAGGCGGCCGCCGGCGAGGCGATCGCACACGGCGAGCCGGTGGCGGCGGTCGAGCTGCTGCGTGACGTGCTGGCCGACCCGGGCGAAAGCGCTTCCGGGCTCGCGCGGACCGCCACGAAACTGAGTGAGGTCACCCGGCGGGGCTTCCATCCCGGTGCCATCACCACCTTGGACCGGGTCCTCCGAAGACCGCTCGACACCGACGTCCGTGGCGTCGTCCGGCTGAGCCTCGGCGCGCTGCTCGCCCGAACCACCGGCGGTCTGTGCCGTGGCCGCGCCGAGCTGGAACGCGCGGTCGCCGAACTCGGTGACAGGCCGGACCTCGCCGCCCACGCCGCGCTTCTGCTCGCCCGGCCGCACGACGGGCTGACCCCGCTGTCCTGGCACGAAGAATGGCGACGGCGGGCGGAGGAACTCGCCGCCGGAACGAGCAACCCCGAACTGCTCCGCGAACTCACCGCCGCACGGATCGCCACGGCGGCCTGCCTCGGGGACCCCGCCGCGTGGCCGGAGTTCCAGCGGCTCCCGGCGACCGACGCGGATCATCTCCGAGGTGACCTCACCGACGCCATGATCTGGGCCGGACACCTCCAGCGCGCGGAACGGCTGCCCGCCGGGCAGAGCGCGGAAACGCACAGCATCCGGCTCCGGCTGGACTGGCTGCTCGGCCGCTGGTCCGGACTCACCGAAAAGGCCGGGAAACTCCTGAGTGGCAACACCGAACTCGCCCCTGTCGTGGCCGAAACCGCGCTCGTGCTCGGCAACCTGGCCGCCGTGCGCGGCGAATTCGTCACCGCGCGACAGCATCTCGCGGCGACCAAGGTGCACGAGCCCAGCCAGGGCCGGATCCCGCTCGTGCTGGCCGCGGCCGCCACACTGGTCGCCGTCCTGCTCGCCACGGACGACGTCGACGCCGCGTGCCGCACCGCCGACGACGCGATGGACTCGGCCCGCCACAAGGGAATCTGGGTCTGGGCCGCGGCGTTGGTGCCCACGGCCGCGGAGGCCTACACCCGGGCCGGCCGGTGGCCGGACGCGGACACCGTGGTCGAGGAGTTCGCCCGCGGTGTCGGCACCCTGGACGCGCCGATCGCGACCGCCGCACTGGCTGCGGGTCGCGCGACCCTGCTCAGCGCTCGCGGCAAGTATCCCGCTGCCGCGGTGTTGTTCGACGAGGCCGCGGCGGCGTACGAGCGGCTGCCGATGCCCTACCTCGCCACCGGGGCCCGCGAACGCGCCGCGCTGAACCGGCTGAAGGCGGGCCACCGCGACACCGTCGCCGATCTGGCCGCCACCGCGACGACGTACGAATGTCTCGGCGCGACCCGTGACGCCGGGCGTTGCCGGCACGTCCTCCGCGAACACGGCGCGTGGGCGCCGTCGCAACGCGGACGGCGTGGCTACGGCCGCGAGCTGTCACCACGCGAGCGCGAAGTCGCCGGAATGCTGGCGGAAGGCCGGACGAACCGGGAAATCGCGGACGGTTTGTTCCTTTCGCCACGCACCGTGGAACAGCATGTCGCGAAGGTGCTCCGCAAGCTCGGCGCCCGGTCACGCACCGACGTGGCCCGCCGGCTGACGGCCACTGGCGGCGCCGCGGCGGACGCCCTACCGTGACGCGGTGAACTCAGCAGCCGCAGCGGAGCCGGAGGAGATCCCGGCCTGGCGACGCGCCACGACCGGCGAATCCCGCTGGCCCGCGATGATCGTCGTGGTCGCGACACTCGCCTTGCAGCTGGCGTTGCCTGGCGAAATGGTGCTGCGGCCGTGGTGGCTGCTGCCCGCGGTGTCCGCGCTGCTGGTGGTCGCACTGCTGCTGATCAACCCGCGCCGGGTGGACGACTTCAGCCGCCTCGAACGCGGCCTCTCCCTGGCCATGGTCGCGCTGGTGTCCGTCGCCAACGGCGCTTCGGCCGTCCGGCTGGTGATCGGGATCGGCACCGGGACCGTTGGCGGTCATCCGGCGCAGGTGCTGATCACCGGTGGCATCGTGTACTGGACCAATATCGTGGTGTTCTCCTTGTGGTACTGGGAATTCGACCGCGGCGGGCCGGGCCGGCGCGCGCTCGGCACCGCGCAGCACGCCGACCTGCTGTTCCCGCAGATGGACCTGCCGAGCCGCGCGGCCAGGAGCTGGGAGCCGCGCTATCTCGACTACCTCTACATGTCGTTCACGAACGCCGCCGCCTTCAGCCCCACCGACGTCATGCCGCTGCGGATCTGGGCGAAGATGACGATGATGCTGCAGGCGGCGATCTCGCTCATGCTGGCGCTGATGGTGGTCGCCTGGGCTGTAGGCGGCCTCAAGTAGCCGCCGCCACGGCCATGCTCACCACCTGGTTGCGGCCGGTGTTCTTCGCTTGGTACAGCGCGGAATCCGCGACATGCAGCAGCCGCTCGACGGCGTGCCCCGCCGCCGGGTACATGGCCACCCCGATCGACGCCGACAGCCCGCGGATCTCCTGCGACGGCTCCGTGCCCGGCACGTCGACCACGAGTTCCTGTACCGCGTGGCGAATCCGTTCCGCCACGGTGAGCACATCCGGTTCCGGCGCCCCCGGCAGCAGCACGACGAACTCCTCGCCGCCGAACCGGCCGACCGAGTCGTAGTCGCGGACCTGCTCGGAGATCGTGGTCGCGACCGCCTTCAGCACCATGTCCCCGGCGAGATGACCGTAGGTGTCGTTGACCCGCTTGAAGTGGTCGAGGTCGAGCATCAGCACGCCGAACGTGCCCTTCGCGCCCGCCGCCTCGGCGAACTCCCGCTGCGTCAGCTCGTGCCACGCCCGCGCGTTGAGCACCCCGGTCTTGGTGTCGGTGCTCGCCGCGACCTCCAGCTGCCGCACCAGGACGCTGCGATGCAGCACCAGCACGGGCAGCAGCACGAACGGCACCAGGAACGGCTCGTACAGCAGCCCCAGCGCCGTCATCCCGCCGAGCACCAGCGTGGCGAACTCCAGCAGGTTGTCCTCGACACCCCCGAACAACGACCGCGGCGAGCGGCCATCGGTGTGCAGATACACCGAGATCGCGATGATCCCGGCGTTGGTCACGGTGTACACCAGCGCCGCACCGACGACGAGCACCGATCCGCCCAGCCCGGTCTCGAGCCGGTCGCCGACGAGCTCTCCCGCCGCCAGCGCCGAGAGCACCACCGCGGCCGCGCAGTAGACCACCCGGTACGTCGGCCGGTTCGGCATGTCGCGCCACAACCGCAACCACAGGTGCCCGTAGACGAGCACCGCCAGCAGCGCGGCGAGCCCCGCGGGCAGCACCAGCGCGCCGCCGAACGTCCACACCGAGGTCATGTTGATGTGCGGGGCGTCGGCGATCGTGCGCCGGATGCGCTCGACGTTCCTCGACAGCTCCGCCTGCACCACCGCCAGCGCCAGCAGTGCCGCGAAGTAACCGAAATCCGAGATCCGATAGTCCGAACGGGTCAGTGCCCACGCCGTCAGCGCGAGCGCTATCCCTTCCACCCCAAGAAAAGTCATCCAGACCGCTCGTGGTCCGGACCGGTTTGACCAGCGCGTGGAACGAGCTACCATCCCTGCGCTGGGTACTCCGGCTGGTTCTGAATCCCCCAGATTCATATGACCGGCCCCCTTCCGCTCACGACTCAGGGTATCCCCGGTCGCACGGTGAGTGGCCCGGCGGCAAGAGCGAACACTCGAATGGAGCAGTGGAGGGGAGACACCATGTACAGCCGGGAGGACTGAGCCAGCGACCATCAGCCCGCCCGTTCGGGCGGGAACCAGACGTCGGGCCGCGCCGTGGTGACGCGTTGCCACGCGACCGCGAGCGGCACGGCCAGCAGGACACCGGCCGCGCCCGCCAGCCCCAGGGTGAGAGCGGGCGCGGTCAGCTGGGCGACCAGCCCGGCCAGCATGATCCCGACCCCCTGCACCGTCACCAGGCTCGTCGACATCAGGCCCATGACCTGCGCACGTACCCGGTCCGGCACCGTACGGGCGGTCAGCGCGACGGCCTGCATGTGGTACGGCGCCGAACAGGCCCCGCTCAGCGCGACGAGCGCGAGACTCACCGGCAGCGGCGGACGCAGCACGAGGAACACCAGCGGCACCAGCGAAGCGACGGCCAGCAACCCGATCGACGACGTCTTGCGTGGCGCGGGCACCCAGCGCGTGAAGACCCACGCGCCCACCACCGAACCGACCGGATCACTCGCCAGCAACAGCCCGACCGCGAACGAACCCACCCCGAGCTCGGCGGTGAACGGCGCCGCCACCCCCTCCGGCGCGACCGCGAGCCCCGCCAGCATCTTGAGCGCGAAAAGCACGCGAATTCCCTGATCGCGCATGAGAATCCGGGCCCCGTCCGGGCTGAAAGCACGGCGCAGCCGGGTTTTCGCCGATGATTCGGCGGTGTCCGCCGCGGGCCGGTGCCGGACCCCGGACCACACCAGCGCCGCGGAAGCCACGAAGGTGACGGCGTCGGCGAACAGGCCCCAGTACGGGTTGATGATCCCCACGACCAGCCCACCACCGGCGAATCCGGCCAGCTGCGCGGTCTGGATCGTGATGTTCCGGACGGCCAGCCCGGCGACGTACCGCTCGCCCTCCAGCACGTCCGGCAGCAGCGCGAGCTGTGCGGCGCGGAACGGGCCGCCCGCGATGGTCAGCACGACCAGCAGTGCGCACAGCACCGGCAGCGGAGTGCCCGGGATCGCCATCACCGCGGCGATCACCGCACGCAGGAGGTCGCAGGCGATCATCACCGCGCGGCGCGGGAACCGGTCGGCGAGCCCCGCCAGCAACGTGCCGCCGAGCAGTGTCGGCAGATACGTCAGGCCGTAGGTGAGCCCGGTGAGCCCCGCCGACGACGTCCTTTCCCAGACCAGCAGCGACAGCGCGACCCTGGCCAGCTGGTCCCCTGCCTGCGAAAACGCCTCGGCCGCCCACAGCGCGCGGAACTCCCCCACCGCGAGCGCCTGGCGAAACTCGATCCCCGTCCCCCGTTGCCCCATGTCGCTCCACGGTAGCCATCCGGCTCCGTTCTGTCAGCGGCCGGACGGACCCGTTCGGTGAACGCGGGGCTGCCCGAAAAGCCCGTGGAGGACCCTTCCCGGCGGGGGGCTCGGAAGGGATCCTCCACGGAACCGCGCTCATCCGCCGCCCGGACGGATGAGCAGGTCCTTACCGCGCGACCTGGGCGTGTGCCGTGTCGACGAACCGGGTCGTGTAGGTCTGCGACAGGTCGATCCGGTCCTTGTGCGGCTTCACGTTGCTGGACGATTCGCCGAGCACCTTGAGCACGTTCTTCGCGCCGTCGGGGTCCATCCGGCCGTCCTTGGTGAACATGCCGATGCTGTCCTTGAGCGACTTCACGTAGAGCGGTTTGTCCCCGCCCGCGAACGACTTCGGCATGATGTCGGCGATCTGTTCCGGGGTGTGCGAGGAAATCCACGAAAGCGTTTCGACGAACGCGTTGGCCAATTTCTGCACGATATCCGGATAGCGCTTCACGATCTCGCAACTCATGTACAGCGAACTCGCCGGATACAGGCCACCGAGCGCCGCGCGAGTGCCTTCCTCGTTGCGCATGTCGTAGAGCACCTTGGCCTGCCCGGTGTTCGTCAGCTGCGCGATGGTCGGGTCGGTCGTCATCCCGGCGTCGATGGATCCCTGTTGCAGTGCCGAAATGAACGTCTGCCCGGCCCCGACCTTCACCGGCGTGTACTGCTTGGAGCTCACTCCGCCACGCGCTGCCAGCGCCTTGGTCAGGAAGTCCGTCGACGAACCGAGCGACGTGACGCCGAGGTTCCGGCCCTTGAAGTCCGCACCGCTCCGGATCTGCCCCGCCTTGTTGGTGGCGACCATTTCCGCCTCACCCGGCACATTCGCGAACTGCACCACGCTCGTGATGCACTGTTCCTTCGCCTGCAGATCGATGGTGTGGTCGTAGAACCCGATCACCGCCTGCACCTCGCCCGCCAGCAACGACGTCTCGGCGTTCGCCCCGGACGGCTGATCGAACAGCTCGACGTCGAGCCCCTGCTTCTGGTACGCGCCGATCTGCTGGGCCAGCTGCCCCGGCAGGTAGATCACCTTCGACAGGCCGCCGACCATGAGCTTGACGTGCGGCTTGCCCGAGTTCCCGAGATCGATGACCCGCGAGTCACGGCAGGCGGTGAGCCCTGCCATCGCGACGGCGGCCGCGACCACGATTCCGACTGTCCTTTTGAGACGCATGTCAGATGTCCCCGCGGCCGTGGTCCGTCGACATCGCCGGGCGCCAGCGCAGCAGGCGGCCTTCGAGGGTGCTGATGCCCCATTCGGCCAGCAACGCGACCACGGTGATGATCAGCATGCCCGCGTAGACACCCGCGGTGTCGAACGTTCCCTGCGCGTTGGCGATCAGGAATCCCATCCCCGCCTTGGCACCGGTGTACTCACCGACGACCGCGCCGATCAGCGCGAAACCGAACGCGACGTGCAGCGAGGACAGGATCCACGACGTCGCGCTGGGCAGCACGATCGACTTGAGCACCTGGCCACGGGTGGCGCCGAGGATGCGCGCGTTGTCGATCAGGTTGCGGTCGACCTCGCGGGCACCGGTGAAGGCGTTGAAGAACACCGCGAAGAACACGAGCACGAACACCGTCGCGACCTTTGAGGACAGTCCGAGACCGAACCAGATCACGAACAACGCGGCGAGCACGATCCGTGGCAAAGCGTTGGCGGCCTTGATGAACGGCGCGAGCACCTCGGCGAGATAGGCGCTCCGGCCGAGGATCACGCCGACCACGACGCCCGCGATGGCGCCGAGCACGAAGCCGATCACCGCCTCTTCGACGGTCACCAGGATCTGGTACCAGATGGACCCGAAATCGGTGCCCTTGCCGATCCACTCGACCAGCCGGTGCCAGATCAGCGACGGCTTCGAGTAGAAGAACGGGTCGATCCAGTACGTCGCGGCCAGTTCCCACGCGCCGAGCAGCACCACGACGATCGCCGCGCGCAGCGCCCAGATGTTGCGCTTGCGCCGGATACCGGCCTTTTTGGCCCGTGCGAGGATGTCCTGCTCGGTTTCCAGGACCGGCAAGGGGGCGGACGTGGCCGCCGGGGTCTCAAGCGACACGGTTCGCTCCCTTCTCGCGGGCCTTGTCGACCTCGCCGCGAAGCGACTCCCAGATATTCGAGTACAGCACACGGAACTCCTCCGTGATCCGTAGTTCCTCGACCTTGCGCGGCCGTTCCAGCGGAATGTCGAAGGTGTCCTTCACGGTGGCGGGACTCGCGGTCATCACGACCACCTTGTCCGCCAACGCGATTGCTTCGTCGAGGTCGTGCGTCACGAAGATCACCGCGGCGCCGCTCCCGGACCAGAGGCGCAGCAGCTCGTCCTGCATGAGCGCCCTGGTCTGCACGTCGAGCGCGGAGAACGGCTCGTCCATCAGCAGGATCTTGGGCTGGGTGACCAGTGTCTGCGCCAGCGCGACCCGCTTGCGCATCCCGCCGGAAAGCTGGTGCGGGTAGTACTTCTCGAACCCGGCGAGCCCGACCCTGGCGATCCAGTCCGTCGCCAGCGCGCGAGCGTCCGCTTTGGACACTCCACGGAACCGCGGCCCGGACGCGACGTTGTCCAGCACCGACCGCCACGGCATCACCGCGTCGGTCTGGAACATGTAGCCGACACCGTCCGGAATGGACCTGACGTCCTGGCCGTTGACGCGCACCCGTCCCGCCGACGGCGGCTGGAGGCCGGAGACGAGCGACAACGTGGTCGACTTGCCACAGCCGGTCGGGCCGACGACGGCTACGAACTCGCCCGGCTGGACGGTCATGGTGAGGTCACGGACGGCGGTGTGGACCGAACCGGATCCGCTCGGGAACCTTTTGGTGGCTCCGGTGAGTTCGATGAGTGGTGGGGACGTCATCGGGGGTGACTCCTTCGTCACGGTGGTGCTGGCGGCGACCGGCTGTTGCTGGGGTCACAGTGCTGCCGGTCACGGGGACGTTAAGTCGACTCGTCGGCGAGGTGAAGCTTGTCGACGTTCTGCGTGCGCTTCGCGCGTTCTCCGCGTTTTGCTCATTTTGCTCATGGCGCTGACCTGGGCGTATCGTCCCAGCCATGCCAACGCGGGCCAGATTTCCGAGGATGCGGTTCAGCCGCCAGATCCTGCTGCTGCAGATCGGCGTCGTCGTGTTGGTCGTCGGCCTCGGCGTCGCACTGGTGGGCGTGATGCTGCGGGGCACGCTCACCGAGCAGTACGGCCAGCGCGCGCTCGCCATCGCCCGCTCGTTCGCCACCGACCCCCAGGTCGTCGCGGCCGCCGCAGCGCGGAAGCCCAACGACAACCTCGAACAATGGGTCCGGAGCTACACCGATCCCGCGGTCAAGGACAACCCGTTGTTCGTGGTGGTCACCGACGACAAGGGCATCCGGATCGCGCATCCGACACCGAGTGAAGTAGGCAAACGGGTCCTCACTTCGCCGGACGAAGCCTTGGCGGGCAACAACGTCATCAGCGCGGTACAGGCCGGAACACTCGGGCTTTCGGTGCGAAGCAAAACGCCTATCCGGCAAGGAGATCGCGTCGTCGGCGAGGTCAGTGTCGGCTTCGAGATCGCCGACCTGACCGGCGACTTCGACAAGCTGCTCCTGAGCATCCTGGGCTTCGCCGGTGGCGCGCTGCTGCTCGGTGCCGGGGCGTCCGCGCTGCTCAACCGGCGGCTGCGGCGACTGACCCACGGCCTGGAACCGCACGAACTCACCGAACTGCTCTACGAGCGCGAGGCCGTGCTGCACGGGATCGGCGAGGGCATGGTCGCCGTCGACGCGGACAACAAGGTCACCGTGCGCAACGACGAGGCCGAACGCCTGCTGGGCACCGAACTCCCGGTCGGCGCGCGACTGTCCGAACTGGAGCTTTCCCCGCGCGTGCACAAGGCCGTCCACGAAGGACGCCCGGTGGACAATCTCCTCGCCGTGGCGGGCAATCGCGTGCTGGTGATCAACTCGCGGGCGGTGCGCCGCGACGACCGCGACATCGGCACCGTGCTGACCTTCCGCGACCGCACCGACCTCGACACCCTGACCCGCGAACTCGACGGCATCCGCGCGCTGTCCGACGGCCTGCGCGCGCAACGTCACGAGTACGCCAACCGGCTGCACACGCTGTCCGGTCTGTTGCAGCTCGGGCACCACGCCGAGGCCGTCGACTACCTCCAGACGCTGACCGAGACGACGTCGGCGCGGCCGAGCGACGTGAGCGACACCGTCGCCGATCCGTACCTGCAAGCGCTGCTGCTGGCGAAAACCGAGCAGGCGCAGGAAAAGGGCATGACACTCACGCTGTCCGACGACTCGTGGGTGCCGGGCACGGTGACCGATCCGATCGCCGCGAACACCGTCATCGGCAACCTCGTCGACAACGCATTGCACGCCGCGCGAATGGGCCCGCGACGTCCGGCCACTGTCGAGGTCGGCCTGCTGGCCGAGGGAACCACGCTGCACGTGTCCGTTGTGGACAGTGGCGCCGGAGTACCCGGCGAGTTGCGCGACACGGTGTTCGACGAGGGCGTCAGCACCAAAATCGCGCCGGGGCACGGCCTGGGCCTGGCGCTGACCCGGCAGGCGGCGCGCGCCCGCGGCGGGGACGTCTGGCTGGCCGGCGCCGGGGACGCCGAGGGCGGCGCGCTGTTCGTCGCGAAACTGCCGAACATCCTGCGGGAGGGACACGCATGATCCGCACGCTCATCGTCGACGACGATTTCCGGGTCGCCGGGGTGCACGCGGGTTTCGTCGAGGAGGTGGCGGGGTTCGCCGTGGTCGGCACCGCGCACACCGCGGCGGAGGCCCGCGCCCGCGTGCGCGAGCTGTCCCCCGACCTCGTCCTGCTCGACGTCTACCTGCCGGACGAATCGGGCCTGTCCGTGCTGCCGGAGCTTCAGGCCGACACGATCGTGCTGTCCGCGGCGACGGACGCGGCCTCGATCCGCACGGCGATCCGGGCCGGCGCGCTGAACTACCTGATCAAGCCGTTCACCACGCGCCAGCTCGCGGACAGGCTGACCAGCTACGCGCGCTACCGCGGCCTGCTCGCCGAGGACCGCGCGCTCGGCCAGGACGACGTCGACCGCGCGTTCCGCGTCCTGCACGAACAGGACCGGACGGCAGCGCCGAAAGGCCAGTCGACGGCGACGTCACGACTGGTGTCCGAGCTGCTGCGGAAGGCGGACGGCCCGCTGTCCGCCGCGGAGGTGGCCGGAGAGCTGGGCATGGCGCGAGCGACCGCGCAGCGCTACCTCACCGCGCTGGCGGAATCCGGTGCGGTCCGGATGCGGCTGCGGTACGGCGCGACCGGCCGCCCGGAACACGAGTATCACTGGACGGAGTGAGCTACCGAGGGACGCCTTCGGTGCGCTCGACGCACCGAGGGACGCCCTCGTCGCAGCCAACGCACCCAGGGCGTCCCTCGGCACCGGCCCGCACCGGACGTCTCCATGACGCGGGTGGGACAGTGGGCGACACCGGTGCGGCCCGGCCGCTACGGACAGGACCTCGGGGAAACTCAGCGCTGGCCGAACATCATCTTGTCCATGCCGTCCATGAACGGCTTCACGAAATCCTGGACCGGGTTGGCCTTCGGCTTGGGACTGCTCGTCGAGGGCGGCACCTCGGCGCGCGGCTCCTCGGACCGGATCGGCGCGGGACGCGGCTGCAGCTTCGCGACCGGGACCTGCCGGGGCGCCGGTGCCGGGACCGGGACGTAGACGGTGACCGGCGGCGCGTGCTCGACGCGCGGCTCCGGCTGGACGACAGGCGCGGCGGGCGGCGCCGGTGCCGGTGCCGGCGCGGGCTGAGTGGCGACAGCGGGACGCGAGTCGAGCGACGCGGCGTCCTCCGACGAGGACAGCCCGCCGAGCATCCCGCCGCCGAGCCAGCCGATGGCGAGCAGGGTGAAGGCGGCGGCCCCGCCCAGCCACAACCGCGAGCGGCGGCGCCGGATCACCACCGACTTCGGGCGCAGATCCTGATCGCACACCGGCTGGCGCGTGTAGATCGGTGCGGGCTCCGGTTCGTTCTCGGGGCTGCGCCTGCGCTTGGGCAGGCTCGCCGCGAGGATCCCGGTCCGGTCGATCAGTTCCGCGGCGTCGGCGGGCGCGGGGCGGGCCGCACTGCGCTGCGCGGTACGCGACATCGGGGGACCTCCGGGGGAAACACGGCAATGCTCGGCGCGGACGTCAGCATTCTGGTGCCTTTCCACCGAAAACGTCGGAAACGTAACTCCATCGTGTGACGTCGTGGCCGTCCATCATGACCCCGCGTGCCGTTCTTGGCTACCCACCCGACCACGCGGGGACAACTGCCGTTACCTATTTCCCGTATACGACGGGGCGCGTGTCAATGACCACCCATCTGCTTGAGTCCCAACCTCGCCAGCATCGCCGCGGGCCGCTGGTAGGCCGAGCCGAGCACCCGCGGGATCGCGTCCAGCACATAGGCGTCCGGCCCGATGAGAATCCGCGCGGAACGGCGTTCGATCCCTCGGACGATGGTCAGCGCCGCCTTCTCCGGCGACGTCCGCGCGATCTTCTCGAATCCCGCCGCGGCCTGCTCGGGATCCTCGCCGCCGGCATTCCGGGAATCGCGGACGATGTTGGTCTTGATCCCGCCGGGATGCACACAACTGACGCCCACCCGGTGTCCGGCAATGAGCATTTCCTGGCGCAGCGATTCGGTGAATCCGCGCACGGCGAACTTGGCGGCGTTGTACGCGCTCTGCGTCGGCACGCCGATGAAGCCGAAGACGCTGGAGATGTTCACGATGTGCCCGTCGCCGGAGGCGATCAGGTGCGGCAGGAACGCCTTGGTCCCGTTGACCACGCCGCCGAGGTTGATGCCCATCAGCCAGTCGTAGTCCGCCCAGGACATCTCCTCGACGGTCGCGCCGAGCGCCACCCCCGCGTTGTTCACCACGAGGTTGACCTGGCCGAAGTCACCGGCGACCTCCTCGGCGTGCGCGAGCACCGCGGCGCGGTCGGAGACGTCGAGCCGGTAGGACCGCGCGGCGGCGCCCGCCTGCTCCGCGGTGGCCGCCGCCCTGTCGGCGTCCACATCGGAGAGGGCGAGCCTGGCGCCGCGGCGGGACAACTCCAGCGCGAGCGCCCTCCCGATACCCGAACCCGCGCCGGTGATCACCGCGACCTTGCCCGTGAACCGCTTCATCGCCAACTCCCGTGCGTCAAAGGTGTTACTCCGTGGTTACAGATACTAGTGGTATGTCAACTGTGAGCTTCCTGTGGGTTCTCCGCGTTCGCTGTCGGAGCCGGGTCAGAATATGGTGATCTGGTTTCCACAGGGGGTAATCGTCGAGCAGGAGAGGGGGAGCAGGTGCGGCGTTCCGCGTTGCTGCTCGCTCTCGTCGTGGTGCTGGCGCTCGGCGCCGTGGTGGCCACGGTCGTGGTGACCTCCACCCCCGACAACCCGATAGCCGATGACGGCTCCGCGGTGGCCGCCGCACAGGCCGGGGGCGCGAAATCGCAGCTGCCGCCGGTGTCCAGCACCGCGGTCGGCGCGCTCTTCGTCGACGGCTCGCACTACTGCACCGCGAGCGTCGTCCACAGCGACCAGGGCGATGTCCTGATCACCGCCGCGCACTGCATCCACAACGGCGAGGGCGGCGACTACCTCTCCGGCGTCACCTTCGCCCCCGGCTTCCACAACGGCGTCGCGCCGTTCGGGTACTGGAACGTGAGCAACGAGCTGGTCGCGCCGGGCTGGGTGGCTTCGTCCGATCCGGACCTCGACGTCGGCTTCGCGACCGCGCATCAGCCGGGCAACCCGAAGACGCTGGAGAGCGTGGCCGGCGCGAACAAGCTGGCCACCAGCGGCGCCTTCGTCCAGCCGATCACCCTGACCGGCTACCCGGACGATTCGGACGTCCCGGCTGTCTGCCAGAACACCACGACCCAGCAGGACACCTACCAGCTGCGGGTCGACTGCGTCGGCTTCCCGAACGGGACCAGCGGCGGCCCATGGGTCACCCAGCAGGACCCGAAAACCCGGCTGGGCACGGTGATCGGTGTGATCGGTGGCTTCCAGTACGGCGGCGACGACCCCGACACGTCCTACAGCAGCTACTTCGACACCGACGTCGCGGCGCTGTACCGCCAGACGACGTCGCGCCCCTAGCCGACGCTGGTCAGCGGCGGCAGCCCGAGCGACGTGGCGAGCTTGTCGAGGTCCCGGCGGACCGGAGCACTCAACGGCACCCCGAGCGCCCGGCACTGTTCGAGGTACTGCGCCTCGCGCCAGCCCGGATAGCGGATCGGCGCGCCGCCCTCCCAGCCGAGCAGGCTGCCGAAGAGCGCGCTGGCGGCGCGGTAGAAGCCGTCGGCGCTGCGCAGGGTCGTCGGGGCGATCGCGAGCACCAGCAGCCCGGTGTCGTGGTCGTGGTCGGCGACGCCGGACAGCACGCCCGCGAGGACCTCGACGAGCAACGCGAACCCGGCCATCGCCGGATCTCCGCCGGTGGTCGGCGTCGGAGTGTCCATGTCGAACACGAACTCGGGGTACGCCCCGGCCGGGGCGGCCATGCCAAGCGGGTTGACCGGCAGTCCAGGATCGGTGCCCGCGGCGAGGACGAGCCCGATCATCGCGTGCGGCAGTGCCCGCGCCGCGTGGTGGCCCGCCCGGCCGAACGGGCCGATTCCGCGCAGCGAAACCAGTCCGACGCCGAAGCGCCCGGCCCGCGTGACCGCGCGGTCCATGGCGTCGCCGACGGCCCACAGGCCCGGCGCGCGGCGATAGTCGATCAACGCCGCCGCGCCGCGGTCGGCGATCATCAGCGGTTCGGCACGTGGGCGAATGAAACCGTTGTCCAGCAAGGGAAGGTGCACCCGCAGGAGATCCGCGACGCCGTTTTCCGGGGTGCCGGTGAGATCGCCGTGGCACAGCGCTTCGGCGGCCATGCGGGCGCGGGGTTCGGGGAAGTCGTGTGCGGTGAAGACGTGGGCGACCAGGGTGAGCAGTTCGTCGGCCGGTACGCGGTGCCAGGCCTGTTCCGGGATCGGGGTGTCCGGGGTTTCCGACGTGGGTGCGGAGCGATTCAGGCGGAGGGAACGCGGTCTGAGAGGCACTTCTCCGAGAGTGCCTAACCGCGCGTCACGACGTCAACGAGGTCCGCAGGCCACAACCCGTCTGTGTGATCCGAAGGGCGGAAACCACGACATCGGACACGTACCCTGTTCGATATGTGCCGAAACATCACCACTTTGCGTGGTTTGCAGCCTGCGGCGACGAGTGAAGAGATCGAGGCGGCGGCGCGTCAGTACGTCCGCAAGGTGAGCGGTGTTCAGTCGCTCTCGGACGCGACCCGCGAGCCGTTCGAAGCCGCCGTCGCCCAGATCGCCGAGATCACCGCTCACCTGCTGGAGCACCTGCCCGAACGCCGTCAGCCGCCGGCGACGGTACCACCGCTGCGCCGCCCCGAGGTCCGCGCGCGCATCGCGGCGAGGGAACTCAAAAAGGCCTGAGTTTCACGGTGCCTGGCGCTGTTCGCGCTCGGCCAGCGCGGCGACGACGTCGGTGAGCGGGCGGCCGTCGCCCGGGTCGACGCAGCCGGCGAACAACGCCATCGCGGCGACGCCGAGCACCGACTGCCGCTTGTCGTGGTCGAGGATCCGCGCCTCGGGTTCCGCGGAGACGCGCAGCGCGAGCCCCTCGGCCAGCGCGGTGAGCAGGACCGTGAGGTCCTCGAAGGTGACACCGGGCCGGAGCTGGAGGCCGCGCGCGGTGAGCACGGACTCGCACATGGTGGCCCAGCGCGTCGTGATGTCGCGGTACACCGAGGTCATGGCCTCGCGGAGCTGCTCGTCCTGGCCGGTGAGGGCGGTGAGCAGGAACCGGAAGCGCAGCGCGGTGGCGCCGCCGCCGGCGATGGAGGCCATGTCGCGGTAGGCGATTTCCTCGACGGCGGCGACGAAATCGCCGTCGGACAGGGCGGGGGTGGCCTGGTCGGAGAGGTGGTGCGGGGACCAGCGCTGGATGCGCAGGGTGTAGCGGGCGAGGTCGGAGAGGTAGTCCGGGAAGTAGGCCCACCGGTCGCGGAACGAGCCGAGGGTGCCGTGGCGGGGCAGTTCGGCGGGCCCGTTGGCGACCTCGGCGATGACGTTCTCACGCGTCAGTGTCGACAGCGGCCGCGTGAATCCCTCCGCCGGCGCCTCCGCCGCGAAGAACTCCCGATCAAGCAGCCGGACCCCAGCCTCGAGATACGCCCGCGTCAGCGGATGATTCGCCAACCGGCTCCGCACCGCCTCCGTCCGCCGATGCACATTCCGCACCACGTCACTGAGGTCGTCGACCCGCTCGCCCTCGCGCTCCCGCGTCACCGCCCACGCCTCCCGCCCGCACTACCTCCCCTCCGGGAGGTCCCCGCCAGACCCTCCGCACACGCCCTAGCCACGACGCCTGCGACCCCCGTACAACTCAAGACATGAAGCTCATTCTTACCAGCAAATCCGCCGCCAAGACCGCCCTCTACCTCTTCCTGGCAGGAGCCCTAGCAGCCCTGGTAATGACCTAGACAAGGCAAGAAGCAAGACGATGCACCAGGTCACCGACGCAACCAGGTCACCGACGCAAGAATCGAACCCAACGGCACCACCGTGGGGGGTCCAGGGGGGCGAAGCCCTCCCTGGCGGGGGTCCGGGGGTCCGACCCCCGGGGCAAAGGCGGACGCCAAAGGTCCGCGCTCCCCGCGGACACACGTCCCCCATGGCGGAAGCGGAGGGATTTGAACCCCCGGTGGGTTGCCCCACGCTCGCTTTCAAGGCGAGTGCATTCGGCCGCTCTGCCACGCTTCCCTAGGGGCTCAGGGTATCGCGCCTGCCTTCGAGGTCGTCCAGGTGTTCGAGGACGCGGGTGAAGGCGGCGCCGATGACGGCTTGTTCGTCGGGGGTGAGCTGGTCGATGAGGTGGTCGCGGACGCCTTCGACGTGGGTGGGGGCGGCGGTTTCGAGGAGCGCGGCGCCGGCGTCGGTGAGTTCGGTGACGACGCCGCGTTTGTCCTCGGGGTCGCGGGCGCGGCGGACGATGCCCTCGGTTTCGAGGCGGCCGATCTGGTGCGAAAGGCGGCTCTTGGTGGAGCCGAGCATGGCGGCGAGCTCGGTCATGCGGATGCGTTTGTCCGGCTGCAGGGAGATGCAGACCAGCACCTCGTAGTCGGTGAGGGAGATGTCGTGGCGTTCGGCGAGGTCGCGGTGCAGGCGGTGGCGCAGCCGGAGGGTGGCGACGATGTAGGAGCGCCAGGCGACCATTTCGGTGTCGCTCAGCCAGCGGACTGTCCGCTCGTCGTCGGTCATCAACGCAGGGTAGAACGTTGTTCAGGCGGCCTGTGGTCCGGTGTGGGACACGTCCTGATATCCCCCGAAGGGGGGTTACGAAAAGGTTGAGAGTCGGCCGGAAAAGGCGCATTCTGCTTTACAGCGGATGGTCGGTCCGGTACAGGGCACGCCGCCGGGGCGCGCCGGTGCCAGGCCTCCACCCGGGAGAGGTCAGGTGGTTGCGTGGTGGGTGATCCTCGCGGTTGACCGCCCGCTGTGTCCCCGCGGCCGGCACGGTGCTGTACCGGTTCGGTCGTGACTGTGAGCAGCTTGAGAGCGCGGGCTTCTTACATGCGCTCGGCATTCTTCTCGCGCATTCGGCGTCGTTCCGGCCTGGATCTCGCCGCGGTCTCGGCGTCCGCGGCGGCAGTGCCTGTGCGCCGGCCCGGGTGCGGTTAACCGACCCGAAGAGATGTGTGACAACAAACCTCGGTAGTCCTGGGTGCGGCCGGCAGCGTGTGGCCGCACCCAGGCGCATGTCCGGGGCGCCGCGACTACTCTTGTGCCGTGCGATTCGACGACGACGCGGGGCTGGACACCTCCGAGGTCCAGGATCTGCGGGGCAGTGGCGGTGGTGGCGGGATCGGCGGCCGCCTGGCGATCGGCGGGGGCGGGGTCGGCCTGGTGGGGCTGGTCATCTACTTCCTGATCTCGCAGTTCGGCGGTGCGAGCCCCGGCCACGTCAGCAGTGGCGGCGGGGGTCTCGGCCTCGGTGACGTGCGGTCGGGCCAGCAGATCGACAACGGGAAGCTGGCGAGCCAGTGCAAGACGGGGGCGGACGCGAACCGCAACCACGACTGCGCGATCGTCGCGACGATCAACTCGATCCAGGATTTCTGGACGCAGGAGTTCTCGCGGTCCGGTCAGACCTATCGGAAGGCGCCGACGAACTTCTTCAGCGGCGGGGTGCGGACCGGCGGCTGCGGCAGCGCGACCTCGGACACCGGACCGTTCTACTGCCCCGCCGACTCCCAGGTCTACATCGACCTGACGTTCTTCAACGAGCTCCAGACGCGGTTCGGTGCGAAGGGCGGCCCGTTCCCCGAGGCCTACGTGCTCGCGCACGAGTACGGCCATCACGTGCAGAACCTGACGGGCGCGTCGAAGAAGGGCGGCGGCACCGGGCCGACGTCCGGTTCGGTGCGGCTGGAACTGCAGGCCGACTGCTACGCCGGGGTGTGGGCCAACCACGCGACGAAGACGCCGTCGCAGAGCGGCAAGCCGTTGATCTCCGACATCACGCAGGACGACATCAGCCGCGCGCTGGACACGGCGTCGCGGATCGGGGACGACTACATCCAGAGCAAGCTCGGCGGTGGCCAGGTGGACCGGTCGAAGTTCACGCACGGGTCGTCGAAGCAGCGGGAAAAGTGGTTCACGACCGGGTTCCAGACCGGCCAGCCCGCCCGCTGCGACACGTTCTCCGCCCGCGATCTGGGCTGACGCGAAAGAGCTGAAGGACGCTTTCAGTGCACTCAATGCACTGAAAGCGTCCTTCATTGCGTTCAACGCACTAAAGGCGTCCTTCAGCTACGCGGCGGTGTGGTGCGGGTCCATGGTGCCCGCGGGCGCCATGGAGTGCCGCTGCGCGCCGCGTTCGGCGGCCCGCTGGGCCTTGGCCTTGGCGGCCTTGCCCGGCGCGACGCCGTTGACGGTCTCCGTGCTGGTCGCGTAGACGCCGAGCGCCCACGCCACGCCATCGGCGTTGCGGTCCAGCGCGACCCGGTCGACGTTGCCCAGGTTGTCGCAGGCCTTGTGGTAGCAGTGGTCGTACGCGACGCCCGCCGTGCCGCCCCACTTCGCGGCCTGCGCGGCGGTCTTGAGGCCCTCCGCGCCGGTGTCGAGCCCGCCGGCCGGGATGCCGACGGCGATGAAGCCGCCGTAGTCGGACCGGCCGTTGAACTCGGTCTTCTCCACCGAAACGTCCTTCGTGGCCAGGTAATCCACGAAGGTCTTCTCGATCTGCGCGGACCCGTAGGGCCCGGCGGTGCCGTCGTAGGCGAAGTAGCCGGAGTTCGGGGAACCGATCATGTCGAAGTTCAGGTACAGCGCGAGGTCGAGCTGCTGTTCGAAGCTCAGCGAACCGACGTAGTACTTCGAGCCGACGAGGCCGAACTCCTCGGCGCTCCAGAACCCGAACCGGACCGCGTTGTTGACCTTCGGCTTGCTCCCGAGCTGCAGCGCGGTCTCGAGCAGGGTCGCCGAACCGGTCCCGTTGTCGTTGATGCCCGGCCCGGCCGGGACACTGTCGAGGTGGGCGCCGAGCATCACGACGTTGTCCTTGCGCCCGGTCTTGGTCTCGGCGACGACGTTGTAGCTGGTCCGCGCTTCCTGGAAGGCACGCAGCTCGAGCGTCACCGGCACGCCACCCTGCTTGGCAAGCGCTTCCCCTGCCGCCTGGGTGACCCCGCCGGTCGGGATCTTGGCGTTCTCCGGTCCGCCGAGCGTGCCGTTGAGGGCGCCGGCCTCGTTGTTGTAGACGATCGCGCCGATCGCGCCCGCCGCCGCGGCGGACTGCTGCTTCTGCGCGAACGAGCAGCCACCGCGCTTGATCAGGGCGATCTTGCCGGTGACGTCGGTGTAGTCCGTGGCCGCGCAGCCGGTCGCGGCGCTGACCGGGACGACCGCGAGCGGGGCCGTGATGCCGCCGACCGGCGTCGACTTCGTGTACTCCATCGCGATGACCGGCACGTCGCCGCCGGCGACGGTCAGCTTCTCGGCGAGGGTTTCGCTGTAGGTGAAGGGGAATTCCTGGCGCGTGACGTCGTAACCCGCGGCCTCGAGCTTGGTCGCGATGTACTCCGCGGACTTCTTGTGCCCCTCGGTGCTGGCGGCGCGGGTGCCGTTGCTGGTGTCGGCGAACCGCTGGAACGCGACGAGGTGCCGGTTGATCCCGGCGACGCCGACCTTCTTGACGAGTTGCTTCGCGAGCGCGGGTCCGTCCGGTTCCCCGGTGGCCGCGGCCGGTGTCGCCCCCAGAGCGAGCGTGGCGCAGGCGGCGAGAGCCACCGGCGCGACGAATCTTCTTCGGTTATGTGACATGGTGACACCTTTGTTCCCGGTGTCCGCAACGTCAATGCGGCATTCGGCGCACTCCCCTGCCTCCGGGATACAGTCGACGGCATGTACGCGATCTCTATCCGTGAGCCCGGTGGACCCGAAGTTCTCGAATGGACCGAGGTGCCCGACCCGTCACCCGGCCCCGGCGAGGTCCTGCTGGACGTCACGGCGAGCGCGGTGAACCGGGCGGACCTGCTGCAGCGGATCGGCGTGTACCCACCGCCGCCGGGAGCCAGCGAAATCCTCGGTCTGGAGTGCTCGGGGACGATCGCCGAACTCGGTGAAGACGTCGAAGGCTGGCAGGTCGGCGACGAGGTGTGCGCGCTGCTCGCCGGTGGCGGCTACGCGGAGAAGGTCGTCGTCCCGGCGGGCCAGTTGCTGCCGATCCCCGGCGAGGTCGACACGATCGCCGCGGCCGGGCTGCCCGAGGTCGCCTGCACGGTGTGGGCGAACGTCGTGATGCACGGCAGGCTCGGCGAAGGTGACGTACTGCTGGTGCACGGTGGTGCGGGCGGCATCGGCACGCACGCGATCCAGGTCGGCAAGGCCCTCGGCGCGACGGTCGCGGTCACCGCGGGTTCGGCCGAGCGGCTGGAGAGCTGCCGTCAGCTCGGTGCCGACATCACCGTCAACTACCGCGACGAGGACTTCGTCGAGGTGCTCAAGGCGCAGACCGACGGGGCGGACGTCATCCTCGACAACATGGGTGCGTCCTATGTGGACCGCAACATCAGCGCGCTGGCGATGGACGGGCGGCTGGTGATCATCGGGATGCAGGGTGGCGTCAAGGGCGAGCTGAACGTCGGGAAGCTGCTGGGCAAGCGCGCCAGCGTGTTCGCCGCCGGCCTGCGTGCCCGGCCGCTGGACCAGAAGGCCGCGATCGTCGCCGACGTGCGTGCCCGGCTGTGGCCGCTGGTGGAACAGGGCTCGGTCAAGCCGATCGTCGGCCAGGTAGTGCCGATGGCCGAGGCCGCCGACGCGCATCGCGCGCTGGAGGACGGCTCGGTGTTCGGCAAGGTCCTGCTCGCCGCGAAGTCGTGACGTGGTGAGCGTTCCGGGCGGTATCCGGCACCCGGAACGCTCACGACACGACCTTCCCCGCGGCTACGGGGAACCCGGCTGCAGAATTTCTTCGGACTGGACCTTGCCGGGATCAGCCCCGCCAGCGCGGGGAGCGTCGCCGGAATCGCGAGTGCGACACCGCGGATTCTGGCTCATCCCCGCAAGCGCGAGGAAGCACGTCGGCACCCAAGGTCTGGTGCACAGCGACCGCGGACCAACCCCGCGAGCACGGGGAACGCTTACCGCAGCTCTTCCAGGACACGCACGAGCTGGTTGATCTCGAAGACGTTGGAGTAGTGCGCGAGCCCGATCCGCACCGCGCCACCGACCTCGCCGACGCCGAGTGACGCGAAGACACCACTCGTGCCGTCGTCGGCGAAGGCACACAATCCCTGCGACGCCAGATACTCCGCGACCTCCGGCGCTTTGCGGCCCGCGATCGCGAACGCCAGCGCCGGAATGCGCCGCATCGCGTCGCCGATGACCATCACGTGCCGCATCGAGCGCAGCTCGGTGGCCAACTGGGCGAGCAGGCCCGCGTGGTACGACTTCGCCGAGCCGAGCGAGGTGACCAGCCGCTCGCGCCGCGAGCCCGAGGCCGCGTCGTCGAGCCCGGCGAGGTAGTCGATCGAGGCGATGAGCCCGGCGAGCAACGGGTACGCGTGCGGGCCCAGTTCGAGGCGCGCGGCGCCGCGGGCGAGCGGGTCCAGCGACACCGACGAGATGCGCTCCAGCATCTCCGGATCGCGGAACACCAGCGCCCCCACCGACGGCCCGCCCCAGGCCTGCGCGGACACCACGAGCACGTCGGCGCCGAGCGCGTTGAGGTCGAGCGGGACGAACGGCGCGGCGTAGGTCGCGTCGACCACCACCAGCGCGCCGACGCGCTTGGCGAATTCGATCACCGTCGGCACGTCCGGCCGCGTCCCGACCGAACCCGACGCCAGGGTGACCGCCACGGCCTTGGTGCGCGCGGTGACCAGGTTCTCGTACTGCCACGCGGGCAGCTCGCAGGTTTCGATGTCGATCTCGCCCCAGCGCACGACCGCGCCGACCCGCTTCGCGGCGCGTTGCCACGGCGCCAGGTTCGCCTGTTCGTCGAGCCGGGACACGACGATCTCGTCCCCGATCGTCCAGCGTTCGGCGAGCGCGTCGACGAGACGGCGCAACAGCACGGGCGCGCTCGGCCCGAGCACGACGGCGTTCGGGTCCGCGCCGACCAGATCGGCCACCGCGCGGCGCGCCGCGGTGACGATGCTTTCCGCGCGCTGGGAGGCGGGGAAAGCGCCGCCCGGCCCGGAAACCGGGGCCCGCATCGCGGTGGAAACGGCCGAGGCGACCTGTTCCGGGACGAGCATTCCGGCGGCGCCGTCGAAATGAATCCAGCCGTCACCCAGTGCGGGGAACAACCCACGGATACGAGCGACGTCGAACGCCATGGGGACACCGTACGGACGTGCCGTTCCGCGTCGCGCCCGGGGTTGGGCAGAAGGCCACATCACGGCACGTTTGCCGCTACGCTCGGAGACGAACACGAGCACCCGATGCGCCGACGTATCGGCCGCACGCCAGGATGGAGCACATGACGGAGCCGAACCCCCGGGAAACGAGCACAGCCGGTGACGCCGGCGGCGAGGCCTCACCCCACGTGGTGGTCGTCGGCCCGGACGGGACACCGGTGGGCACCGCCCGGCTGTCCCCCGACGGCGGCGGCGCCGAAGCGGACGGCGTCGGCGAGCTCATCGAAGAACCCGCCAAGGTGATGCGGATCGGCACGATGATCAAGCAGCTGCTGGAGGAGGTCCGCGCCGCACCGCTCGACGACGCGAGCCGCAACCGGCTGCGCGAGATCCACCAGACCTCCGTCCGCGAGCTGGAACAGGCCCTGGCCCCGGAGCTGCAGGACGAGCTGGAGCGGCTGGTCCGCCCGTTCACCGAGGACTCCACGCCGTCGGACGCCGAGCTGCGGATCGCGCAGGCCCAGCTCGTCGGCTGGCTGGAGGGGCTGTTCTCCGGCATCCAGACCGCGTTGTTCGCACAGCAGATGGCCGCGCGGGTCCAGCTCGAGCAGATGCGCCGCGGGCTGCCCGCCGGTTCGTCGGGCGCGCCCGGCGAGGGCCACGGCCACGGCATCTCCGGCACCGGCCAGTACCTCTGACACCACATGCCGTCAAGGCCACCTTGCGGGCGTCTGATGCCCATAAGGTGGCCTTGACGGCATTTCGGGCCCGGGGCGCGGCGCGGGAGCGAGGGACCTTTGCTATCGCCGCGCGACCTCGCCGAAGAAGGCCCGGAGGTCGCCGAGTAGCAGGTCCGGCTGTTCCAGGCCAGGGAAGTGGCCGCCGCGGTCGAACTCCGTCCAGCGCACGATCCGGTCGGTGCGCTCGGCCAGCGCCCGGACCGGCAGGGTCGTGTCGTCCGGGAAATGCGCGAGGGCGGTCGGCACCGTCGACGGCGGCTGCGCGCCCACGGCGGCGAGCGCGCTCTGGTAGATCCGCGCCGACGAGTTCGCGGTCGCGGTGAACCAGTAGATCGCGACGTTGGTGAGCAGCGTGTCGCGATCGACGACGTCAGCGCTGTCCGCGTCGACATTGGAGAACGTCCGGAACTTCTCGGCGATCCACGCGAGCTGCCCCGCCGGTGAGTCGGTCAGACCGTAGGAAAGCGTTTGTGCCCTGGTGCCCTGGATGAACACATGGCCCATGCCGTCCCGGGTGAACCGGCCGAACCTGGCCAGCGACAGCTCCGCGCGAGCTCGTTCGTCGCCAGTGAGCCCCTCCAGGTCGGCCGGGGTCTTCGCCACCGCGCCCAGCATGGTCGTCAGGTGCGCGCCGTGCAGCCGTTCCGGATGCCGCACCGCGAGCTGCCGCGTGATGATCGCGCCCCAGTCGCCGCCGTGCGCGCAGAAGCGCTCGTAGCCCAGCCCGCTCATCAGCTCGGCGAACGCGTCCGCGACCCGCTCGGGGCCCCAGTCGGGATCCGAGGGCGCCCCGGAGAAGCCGAACCCCGGGATCGAGGGCACGACGACGTGGAAGGCGTCGGCGGGATCACCGTCGTGCGCCCGCGGATCCGCCAGCGCCCCGGCGATGCCGAGGAATTCGACGAACGAGCCCGGCCAGCCGTGGGTGAGCAGCAACGGCACCGCGTCCGGCTCCGGCGAGCGGAGGTGCGTGAAATGGACGTTCGCGCCGTCGATCGTCGTCGTGAACTGCGGGAACCCGTTGAGCCACCGCTCGTGCGCCCGCCAGTCGAAGCCCTGTCGCCAGTATTCGGCCAGCTCACGCACGTAGTCGACCGGCGCGCCGAGCCGCCAGCCGAGGCCGGTGGGCTGATCGGGCAAGCGGGTGTTCGCCAGCCGTGCGGCGAGATCGTCGAGCTGGGCTTGGGGAATGTCGACATGGAACGGCCTGATCTCGGACGTCATTCGCCCACCTTAGGAAGATCGGCGCCCGATTCGACCGGCTCGCACCGGTCTCGCACCAAGGTACGCCCGGACGGACCGCACGAAACACGCTTCGTGTCGTTCCGGAGACGTACCGGTTACGACCAGAAGGCGGGGCGAACCCAGCGCCGCTCACCCCATCGGTACCCTCGTCCACGTGCATGCGACCAGCACGGTTCACACAGCCGAATCCAGCGTCGCGGCACCGGTTCACCCGGTGTCGGACAGCAAGACGTTCAAGCGTGCCTTCGCCGACATCAAGGCCGGGTTCCGTGCCCGCCAACTCTGGGGTCACCTGGGCTGGCAGGACATCAAGCAGCGCTACCGCCGCTCGGTGATCGGCCCGTTCTGGATCACCATCAGCCAGGCGGTCATCGCGCTCGGCCTCGGGCTGCTGTACTCGCAGCTGTTCGGGATGCCGGTCGAGGTCTTCCTGCCCTACATCTCCACCGGCTTCATCATCTGGGGTTTCATCAGCGGCTGCCTCGCCGAAGGCATGGAGACGTTCATCGCGAACGAGGGGCTCATCAAGCAGCTCCCGGCGCCGCTGAGCGTGTACGCGCTGCGGACGGTGTGGCGGCAGACGCTGCTGCTGGCCCACAACATGATCGTCTACGTCGGGGTGCTGGCGATTTACTTCACCGCGCTCGACGCGCCGTACTCTTTGAGCACCGGTGCCTGCACACCGCACAGCGCGATCTGCCACCCCGGCCTGAGCTGGAACATCCTGCTCGCCATCCCGGGCTTCCTGTTGCTGGCGCTCAACGCGGGCTGGGTGACACTGCTGCTCGGCATCGCCTCGACCCGGTTCCGCGACATCCCGCAGGTGATCAACTCCCTGATCCAGCTGATGTTCTACGGCACCCCGATCGTCTGGCCGGTCGACCAGCTGCTGCAGGGCGGAGCACGCGCGGGCATCTCCTGGATCCTGCCGATCGTCAAGGCGAACCCGCTGTATCACTTCATGCAGGTGGTCCGCGCACCATTGCTCGGCCAGGCCTTCACGATCGGCAACTGGATCGTGGTCGGCTCCATCACCATCGTCGGCTGGGCGCTCGCGCTCGTCGCCATGCGCAACTACCGCGCACGCGTCTCGTATTGGGTGTGACACATGGTCAGCATTGACGTTCACAACGCGTTCGTGGACTTCCCGATCTTCGACGCCAAGACGCGGTCGATGAAGAAGAAGGTCCTCGGCAAGGTCGGCGGCAAGATCGGCACCGACACCAAGGTGCCGATCATCGAGGCCCTGCACGACGTGAGCCTGACCCTGCGCGAGGGCGACCGGGTCGGGCTGGTCGGGCACAACGGCGCCGGGAAGTCGACCCTGCTGCGGCTACTAGCCGGGATCTACGAGCCGACCCGCGGGTCGGCGAGGATCGTCGGCAAGATCGCACCCGTCTTCGACCTCGGCATCGGGATGGACCCGGAGATCTCCGGCGAGGAGAACATCATCATCCGCGGCCTGTTCCTCGGCATGACTGCCAAGGAGATGGAGAAGCGGGTCGACGACATCGCCGAGTTCACCGAGCTGGGCGACTACCTGAAGATGCCGCTGCGGACGTATTCGACGGGTATGCGGGTCCGGCTCGCGCTCGGCGTGGTCACCTCGATCGACCCCGAGATCCTGATCCTCGACGAGGGCATCGGCGCGGTCGACGCGGCGTTCCTCAACAAGGCCCGCGACCGGCTCAAGGACCTGGTGAAGCGCTCCGGCATCCTGGTGTTCGCCAGCCACGCCGACGAGTTCCTCTTCGAGCTGTGCGACTCCGCGCTCTGGATGGACGAAGGCCACATCAAGCAACGCGGTTCGCTGCGAGACGTCCTCACCGGGTACAAGGGCCGTGACCCCTTCGAGGACATGGGCAAGGAAACCCTCGAGCGCCTGGGCATCGAACCGGTGGCGACGACGAACGGCGGAGAGTAATGACCAGCGAGACCCGGCAGCTGCCCGAAGGCGCCGTCGTCGGCGTGGTCGTCACGCGGCACCGGCGCGAACTGCTCGCGGACTCGCTCAAGGTCATCGCCGCCCAGACCCGCGCGGTCGATCATCTCGTGGTGGTCGACAACGGGCCGGACCAGTCCGCACGCGACGTCGTCGAGGGTTACCCGCTGCCCTTCACGTACCTGCCGTCGCACCGGAACCTCGGTGGCGCCGGCGGGTTCGCGCTCGGCATGCTGCACGCGCTGTCGCTGGGCGCGGAGTGGATCTGGCTGGCGGACGACGACGGCCGCCCCGCCGACGAGCACGTCCTCGCGACGCTGCTGGAGGAAGCCGAAAAGCGCGGACTCGCCGAGATCTCGCCGGTGGTGGCGAACATCGACGCGCCCGCGAAGCTCGCCTTCCCGCTGCGCCGTGGACTCACCTGGAAACGCTCCTCGGCCGAGCTCGGCACCGACTTCCTGCCGGGCATCGCCTCGCTGATGAACGGCGCCCTGTTCCGGGCGTCCACTTTGGACGTCGTGGGCGTGCCGGATCTGCGGCTGTTCTTCCGCGGCGACGAGGTCGAGCTGCACCGGCGGCTGGCCAGGTCCGGACTGCCGTTCGGCACCTCGCTCAAGGCGACCTACCTGCACCCGGACGGCTCCGACGAGTTCAAGCCGATGCTGGGCGGCAAGTTCCACGCGCAGGATCCCGAGAACGAGGTCAAGCGCTACTACACCTACCGCAACCGGGGTTACCTGCTTTCCCAGCCGGGCATGCGCAAGATCGGCGCGCTCGAAGTGATCCGCTTCGGCCTCTACTTCGTCGGCGTGAAGCGGGATCCCAAAGCGTTCCTGCAGTGGCTGAAGCTGGTCCGCCAGGGCCGGCAGGAGAAGTTCTTCCGCTACTGATCACTGTTCCGTCCACTGTGGACGAACACGCACTCTGCAACACGAAAGCCGCCCCGTCCCCTTTCCGGGACGGGGCGGCTTTCGTGGAAAACGCTATTCGCCGATGACCGGAGGCGCGGTCCGCATGTCGGTACCGAAGACCTCGTCCGGGTCGCCCTCGACGAGGTAGGTCGGACGCTGGTGCTCGGTGTCCTCGTCGCCCTCCCCGTGCTGACCACGAGCGCCGCCCATGCCGCCGGGGCCCATGCCGCCGCGACCACCCGCGCCGGAGCCGAGGCCCCCCATGCCGCGGCCCGCGGCGGTCTCGGCCGCGCCGATGCCGCCGGGCCGGGCGGCACCCGAACCAGCGCCGGCGCCCGGAGTGGAACCCGAACCGCCACCGGGGCCGAAGCCGCCGCCACGGCCGACCTTGCTGTTGTACTCGTTCTCCCCGCCCATGCCGCCCATCGGTCCCATGCCCATCGGCATCGGGCCCATCCCCATGGGCATCGCGGTGTTGGCGTTGTTCGGCGCCGGCAGCGAGGGGCTCGGCGGCACGTAGCCGGACGGCGCCGTGCCGCTGCCCACCGGCAGGTGACCCGACCCGGTGATCGAACCGGGCGCGCTGGGGATCGACGAACCGCCGCCAGGGATGTTGACCGACCCGCCCGGGATCGACGAGCCGCCCCCGCCGGAGCCACCGCCGCCGGTGTTGCCGCTGAAGTTGTTGCCGCCGGGGATGTTGATGTTGCCGTTGTTGTTCCCGCCGCCCTTGTTCTTGTCGCTGTCGGACGGTTCGGTCTTGCCGCCCCCGCCGACGCTGAACTTCGGGGGCTCGGCGAACACCGGCTGCTTCGACGCGGCTTCGTAGAGCTGCTTGTCGTAGCTCGACATGACGCGGGCGGCGTCCTCGTGCGCCTTGTTGCTGTCCTGCTGCTTCTGGACCGACTTGTCGATGTTGTCGCCGAGGTTGAACGGGTTCGAGGTCATCCACGACTTGAACTCGTCGCCCCAGCTGAACGGGATCGGCTTGGGCATGCTGTTCTTCGCGGTGGCCGCCGCGGTGCCCTGGTCGTACGTGGTTTCCGAAGCCAGCTTCGCGTTCTGCGAGTTGGCGTCGGCCCATTTGCCGAGGCTGGTGAAGTAGGCCTGCGCGTTCCCCGCCGCGGCGCCCTCCCAGGTGCCCTTCGACTTGTTGACCGCCTCGGTCATCGTCGTGGCGAACTGCTCGAAGGCCTTGTGCACGTCGAAGTAGGCGTTGGAGACGTTCGAGACCTGCTCGACGTTGAGGTTCTGGTCGAGGTAGCCCTTGAGCTGCGTGTGCTCGTGCCCGAGGTAGTCCGCGTCGGACGGCTTCAGGCCCTTGACGTACTCGACGTCCCGGCCGGTGGTGAGGTCCTTGACGTTCTTGTCCCCGACCTCGGTGGACTGCTGTTTCGCCTTGCCCGAGGCGAGCCAGGTCTGGATGACGCCGAAGAGCCAGTTGTCCTTGTCGACGCCTTCGTCCGCCTTGCGCTGGAAGTAGGCGTCGCGTTGGGCCGGGGACAACTCTGCGACCTGGCGCTGCGTCAGATCGGGTGTCTTGGTCGGTGGCGTGCTCATCTTGGTCCCCCTTTACGCCTTGGGAAGCTTGGGTTCGACGACGTCGGCGACCTTCGAGGCGATGTCGCAGGCCTTGGCCGAATCAGCGGACACGATCGAGACGTCGACCCGCGAGCCGGTGCCGACCGCGAGCGCGAGCACGCAGCCCTCCGGCGGCTGCGGCGCCTGGACGGCCTTGCGGCCGCTCGTCATGGTTCCGGGCTTCTTGCCGCCGCCGTTGTCCGGCAGCGCGTCCAGCCCGGCGTTGTCACGCACCGTGATGTCGACGGTCAGCGTGTCATCCGAGGCGTTCGCCCGCTGGCGCACGAGCTGACAGTCCCGCGCGCCCGCGCCGACGTCCTGCTTCGCCGGCCCGTCGAAGGTGCCGTAGGTACTGAGATCCGAGCCGCTGACCAGCGTGCACGGGTCGAGTGAGGCCGTGCTGCCGCCAGGAGCGCCGCTCGCCGACGCCGGAGGTGACGAAGGCCCGCCGGACGCCGTACCCGCCGGAGAGGCGGTGCCGGACTGCTGGCTGGAGCAGCCCGCGAGCACGAACGCGCCCGCGGTCAGCGCGATTGCGGAGCGCAGGAGCAGGTTCCGCATCGGCCTCAGGCCTCGAGGGTCTTGACGGACTTGGAGAGGTCCGCGGCGCGCTGCTCGGTCTCCTTGTAGAGACCGGCGGCCCTGGCCAGCGCCTCGTCGGCCTGCTTGAGCACCGAACTGAACTGCTGCAGCACCTGCTGGGCCGACCCGGTGGCCTCGGCAGCGCCCTTCTGGTCGTGCGCGGCGACGGTGTGCCCGTACGGGTGACTGCCGAGCTGCGGGGCCTGGGACAGCACCTGCGTCTTGCCCTTGAGGCTGTCGAGCTTGGTGGCCATCTCGTTCAGCGCCTTGCGCAGCGGCTCGACCCCGGCGGCGGTGATCTTGAACCCGCCGCTCTTGGCCGCGTTGACGAGCTTCTGCGTCTCGTCGGTGACGGCCTTGACGGCCTGCATGTTCATCCCGCCGGCGGTGAACGCGGCCGATGCCGCGGCCATGACCCCCTGGCCGACCGTCCCGCCGCCCGAATCAGCCTGGAAACTCATCGCCGCCCCATATCCTCGCCCATGCGTCTGCGTCCCGCAGTCTACTAGCCGGGCACACTGTGCAACGGGCTTTCGTCCGATTCACCTGAGCACCGCTCAGTCGCCGTGCACTACGACGCGACCGGGCGACGGCCGGTTCCCGCGACTCAGAGATGACCCTCGAGCTGGGTGTAGAGCTGCTGGGCGATCCGCGCGTTGTCGGCGGGCGCATAGGTGAGCCACCGCTGGCCGTCGGCTGCGTCGTTGCTGGTCATCAGGTAGCGGCCGGCCTCGGTGTCGAACCAGGCCAGCGACGGCAGGCTGGTGTCCTTGCCGTTGCCACCCCGGACGTAGGCGGTGAACTGGCCGATCCGCTTCTTCGGCTTCTCGAAGATCCGCTCGACCATGCGCAGCTGGGACCCACCGGACTGCGACCGCGGAGCGTTCACGCCCGCGAACGGATCGTAACCGTCGTCCTGACGCTGCGTGCGCTGCGGCTGCGGCGCGGGACGGGCGATGGTCACCGACTGTCCGGGCGCGGCCGGGGTCAGCGGCAGCAGGTCGACGATCGCGGCCACGATGCCGGTCGGCCTGGTCTCCTCGAACACCAGCAGGTTCTCGTCCTGGCGGACCAGCACCGCGAATCGCCCGTTCGAGGCGACCCTGGCGAACAGCTGACGGTCGTCGAGCTGGGCGGCGGCGGTGATGGCGAGGTCACCGCGGACGAACGTCGTCAGCGCCAGTTCGATGTCGGCGTCCAGCCTGCCCCGCTGGAGCATGCCGCGGCCGTCGAGATCACGCAGCACCGCCTCGCGGATCATCGCCCGCTGCTCGACCGTCGTCCCGACGTGGGGCACCTGGAACGGGATGGGTGCCCTGCCGAGATCGTGGAGCTCGGTCAGGATGTCCACCGCTGCCAGCGACAGCGAGAACGAATGCGGCATCGCCTTTGCCCCCTGCGGATCTGTCCGGTTCTCGGGGAAACGGTAGACCACGCCGCCCGGGCACCGCAGCCGGACGCCGGGACCACTCAGCTCTGCGCGAACCGCCTTGCCGGGGTGATCACGCGCTGGTGCGATGGACGTATGGCAGAACCCAAACCCGCGCTCGTGCTGCATCTGGCCACCGGTGGCGAACCACTCCTGTTCGCCCTCAAACAGGAGGATTCCGGGACTCTGGAAGAAAAACTGACTGGCCTCGTCAAGGAAGGCACGGTGACCACCGTGCGCACCAAGGACGGCTCGACCGTGGCGATCAACTTCGCCCATGTCGCGGCGGCCTACATCGACGACCTCAACCGCAAATCCACCGTGTTCGGCCTGCACAGCTGATTTCGCCGCGCGGCCTGGGTTCCCCGGACGCGCCGAAGGCCACCTCCGGGGGACGCGGAGTCCCTCGACGGTGGCCTTCGGCGTGACTGCGGCCTTGGCTCAGAGCCCGTAGAGACGGGTCCAGTTGTCGCGCGAGGTCAGCTCGGGCATGGCGCGCTTGTACTGCTCCTGGACAGCGGCGCCTTCCTTGCGGAGCCGGTTGATGACCTTGGCGCTCCGGCGAGCGAGGTCGATCATCTTCGCCTTGTCGTAGGAGCGGACCCGCACGCCCTCCTGGTTCGCGTCCGTGACCACGGCGGTGTCGAACTGCGCGATGTGCCACCAGTGGGCCTCGTCGTTCGGGATCGCGCCGAGCGAGAACCGGGTACGGCCGAGCACCCGGTCGAGGATCCGCTTGATCAGCACCAGGCGCTGCAGGCTCGGCCGCGGCGCCGCGTTGATGATGCCGATGTCGTTGGAGGCGATGCCGGGGACGTCGGTGGCCTTGTGGCGTTTGGTCTCCGGGTAGGCGTCGCGGATGCGGCGGATCTCC
>NZ_JBHYJW010000027.1:0-118721 GCF_042741125.1 Amycolatopsis sp. NPDC058986
TCTGACGCCCATAAGGTGGCCTTGACGGCAGGTCAGGTCAGCTCAGTACTCGGTGGCGGAGGCGTCCGGGGTCACCGCGGCCTTGCCGAGCTTCTTGTACGCACCGGCCACAATGGACTCGACGTCGCCGCCGCTCTGCGTCGTCGCGGCCGGTGCCCCGTACTCGATGGCCGTGGCGGCCTGCGCGGACGTCGCGCCCACCACGCCCAGTACCGCCGCCGCGGCACCCGCCACCAGCATCCCGGCCGCCACCCGCTTGATGTTCCGCATGACCCCTCCAGTTCACGAATCCGTCCCAGTGCGCCGACGCTAGCCCGAACCGGCCTCGCAGAGGACGTAGTTGACCGAAACTTGCCCCAAAGGGCGGAGTCAGGCCAGCTCGTCCATCCGCTCCTGCGCGGCCATGACGTCGTCACCGTGTTCGGCCGCCCAGTGTCCGAACGCCTCGATCGGGCCGAGCAGGCTCGCGCCGAGTTCGGTCAGCGCGTACTCGACCCGTGACGGAGTGTCGACCGCCCGGCGAATGACCAGCCCGGAGTACTCGAGCCTGCGCAGGGTTTCGGTGAGCACCTTCGTGCTGATCCCGCCGATCCGCCGCCGCAGCAGCGAAGGCCGCTGCGGCCCCTTCCGCAATGCCCACAGCACGACCGGGTTCCACGTGTTGGCCACCAGGTCGAAGGCCAGCCGGGTGCGGCAGTCGGCGAGGAACTCGTGCTCGATGCGGTCCACGGCTCCATTGTGCCCGCTCACGCGGTAACCAATCGGTACCCGCGCGCCTTCCTACCGTTGACCCGGTCAGCACACCGGAGAAGGAGTTCCCATGCGCATCGGCATTTTCGGCACCGGCGGGATGGCGGACGCGCTCGGCACGCAGTGGGCGCGTGCCGGGCACGACCTGCTCGTGAGCGGCCGCGACCCGGCGAAGGCCGCCGCGCTCGCGAAACAGTTCGGCGCGCGAAGCGGGAGTTGGACCGACGCGGTCGAGTTCGCTGACGCGATCCTGCTGGCGCTGCCCGCCGACAGCGTCCTGGACGTCCTCGACGCCGCCGGCGCTGCGTCCGGCGCCCTCGACGGGATCACCCTGATCGATCCCACCAACGCCGTCGACGAGACGCTGTTCCCGCAGACGCCACCTGGCACCTCGATGGCGGAGCAGATCACCGCGAAATCGGTGGGGGCCCACGTGGTCAAGGCGTTCAATCTGTGCCATGTGGACACTTGGCGGCTGACCCCGCCGGTGTTCGGCGGCCGCCCGCTCGCGGTGCCGCTGTGCGGCGACGACGAACGCGCGCTGGACCACGTCCGCACGCTCGTGCGGGATCTCGGCTGCGTCCCGCTCGACGGCGGCGGGCTCGACCGGGCCGTGCTCATGGAGGCGACCATGGCCTTCGTCGTCAAGCTGTGGTTCGACGGTGCCGACGCACAGGCGATCCTTCCGCCGCCGAATGTCTAAACAGGACACAGGTGGTCGAGCAGAAGCCGGGAAACGGTCTCCGGCGCGGATTCCGGGACGAAGTGCCCGACGCCGGTCAGCCGTTCCAGCCGGTACGGCCCGGTCACCCAACGGCGAGTGTTCAAGATCCCGGACGGCGCGACCATCGGATCGTCGCCCGCGATGAACAAGGCCGGTACCCGCACGCACTGCTCGTATCCGGCGAAGTCGTTGGCGCGGTACCAGTTCAGCGCGGCGGTCAAGGCGCCGGGCTCGGAGAGTCGCGCGAAGTACTCCTCGCAGATCTCCCGCGGGACGCCGTCCAGCTTCGGCGGCCCCGCCGCGAGGATGCGGTTTTCCGGGCCGGGCGCGGGCTCGCGGAACCCATCCATGTACTTCGACGCCTCCCGCTGCGCGGGATCGGCCCGCAACGCCTCGGCGAACGCGGCGGGATGCGGGACCGACACCGCGGCCAGCTTCCGGATCCGCCCCGGGTACCGGGCGGCGATCCACGCGACACACGCGCCCCAGTCGTGACCGACGACGTCGAACCTGTTCCAGCCCAAGGTGTTCGCGATGCCGCGGACGTCCGAGACAGCGTTGTCGAGCCGGTAGGCGTCGATCCGCGCCGGCCGCACCCCCGGCGAGTAACCACGCTGATCCGGCGCCACCGCGCGGAATCCGGCCGCGCCCAGCGCCGTCAGCTGCGCCCGCCATTCGAGGCTCGACTCGGGAAAGCCGTGCAGCAACAGGACCGGGCGCCCACTCTGTGGTCCGGCGGCGAGCGCGTCGAACGTCCCTGCCCTGGTCCGGATCCGCAGCCGCTCGAACCCGGCCGGAGCCGCCGACGCGGCCTGCGGCGCCATCGTGGCCGCGCCCGCCGCGATGGCCGCCGCCCCGAGCTTGAGCATGTCACGCCTGGTGGATGCCATACCGACGACTCTGCTCGACGGCGGCCCCGGCGGCCAGGGTGCGCACCACAGTTCCATGGTGGGGTTTTCCCCACCCTCCCGAAGATCAGAGCTGGTTGACGTCCACGATCCGGAGCACCGCGGAGCCCGCCTCGTCGGACGCCGCGAGATCGACCTCGGCGCTGATACCCCAGTCGTGATCCCCCGCCGGGTCGTCGAAGATCTGCCGCACGCGCCAGACGCCGGACTCCTTCTCGATCATCAGCAACGCCGGGCCGCGCGCGTCCGGGCCGATCCCGAGCGTCTCGTGCTCGTCGAAGTAGTCCTCCATGGCGTCTTCCCACGCGTCGGCGTCCCAGCCGTCCGCACCGTCCAGCTCGCCGAGCGACACGTACGCACGCCGCGCGGCCAGCTCGACGCGGCGGAAGAGTTCGTTGCGCACCAGCACCCGGAACGCCCGCTCGTTGCGCGTGACCGCGGGCGGCTCGGACGGCGGCCGCGTCGGCACCGGCCCCTCTTCTTCCGGATGCCGCAACGCTTCCCACTCGTCGAGCAGGCTGGAGTCGACCTGCCGGACCAGCTCGCCGAGCCATTCGATGAGGTCCTGCAACGGTTCCGTCTTCGCCTCGTCCGGGACCGTGTGACGCAGCGCGTCGTAGGTGTCGGCCAAATAGCGCAGCACCAAGCCTTCCGACCGCGCCAGCTGGTAAAAACCGATGTACTCCACGAAGTTCATCGCGCGCTCGTACATGTCGCGCACCACGGACTTCGGCGAGAGCTCGTAGTCGGCGACCCACGGATGCCCCTGCCGATAACTGGCGTACGCCGCGTTCAGCAGCTCCTCCAGCGGCTTCGGGTATGTGACGTCTTCGAGCAGTTCCATCCGCTCGTCGTACTCGATGCCGTCGGCCTTCATCGCCTGCACGGCCTCGCCCCGCGCCTTGAACTGCTGCTGCGACAACACCGGACGCGGGTTGTCCACAGTGGATTCCATAATGGACACGACGTCGAGCGGGTAGACCGGCGACTCCGGATCGAGCAGTTCGATCGCGGCCAGCGCGAACGGCGAAAGCGGCTGGTTGAGCGCGAAATCGAACTGCAGGTCGACGGTGAGCCGGATGATCCGGCCCTGCTCGTCGGGTTCGTCGAGCCGCTCCACGACGCCCGCGGCGAGCAGCGCGCGGTAGATCGCGATGGCGCGCAGGATCAGCTTCCGCTGCGACGGTCGCGGCTCGTGGTTGTCCTCCAGCAGATGCCGCATCGAGTCGAAGGCGTTGCCCGGCCGGGAAATCACGTTCAGCAGCATCGAGTGGCTGACCTGGAAGCTCGACGTCAGCGGCTCCGGCTCCGCCGCGATCAGCCGGTCGAAGGTGCTCTCGGTCCAGTTGACGAACCCCTCGGGCGCCTTCTTGCGGACGATCTTCTTTTTCTTCTTGGGATCGTCGCCCGCCTTCTCCAGTGCCTTCGCGTTCTCCACGACGTGATCCGGCGCCTGAACCACGACATAGCCGTCGGTGTCGTAGCCCGCGCGGCCCGCCCGCCCGGCGATCTGGTGGAACTCCCGCGCCTTGAGGTGACGCTGCCGGACGCCGTCGTACTTCGTCAGCGCCGAGAAGACCACGGTCCTGATCGGCACGTTGATGCCGACGCCGAGGGTGTCGGTCCCGCAGATCACCTTGAGCAGCCCCGCCTGCGCGAGCTGCTCGACCAGCCGCCGGTACTTCGGCAGCATCCCGGCGTGGTGCACGCCGATGCCGTGCCGCACCAGCCGCGACAGCGTCTTGCCGAACCCGGCGGAGAACCGGAAGTCGCCGATCATCTCGGCGATGGCCTCCTTCTCCGGTTTCGACGTGACGTTGATGCTCATCAGCGTCTGCGCCCGCTCGATCGCGGCCGCCTGCGAGAAGTGCACGACGTACACCGGGGCCTGGCCGCCGTGCAGCAGTTCGGACAGCGTTTCGTGCAACGGCGTCAGCGCGTAGCGGAAAGTCAGTGGGACAGGTCGCTGTGCCGATGTCACAACCGCGGTCGGGCGGCCGGTGCGGCGGGTCAGATCCTTTTCGAAGAAGGAGACGTCGCCCAGGGTCGCCGACATCAGCACGAACTGCGCGTCCGGCAGCTCCAGCAGCGGTACCTGCCACGCCCAGCCGCGGTCGGGCTCGGAGTAGAAGTGGAACTCGTCGGCCACCACCTGGCCCACCGGGGCGTCGCGACCGAACCGTAATGCGATGTTCGCCAGGATTTCGGCGGTGCAGCAGATGATCGGGGCATCCGCGTTGACGCTGGAGTCGCCGGTCATCATCCCGACGTTGTCCGCGCCGAAGATGTCGATGAGCTGGAAGAACTTCTCCGAGACCAGCGCCTTGATCGGCGCGGTGTAGTAACTGCGCCGCCCGTGTGCGAGCGCGGTGAAGTGCGCGCCGACCGCGACGAGGCTCTTGCCGGAACCGGTCGGGGTCGACAGGATGAGGTTCGCCCCGGAGACGACTTCGATCAGCGCCTCCTCCTGCGCCGGGTACAGCTCGAGCCCCCGTTCGGCCGTCCAGGTGGAGAAGGCCTCGAACAGGGCGTCGGCGTCGGGATCCGCTGGCAGGAGGTCTGTAAGAGTCATCAGGTGCCCCATCGTGCCATCCGTTGGTTCGGACTTGGCCAGGGGCAATCGCGGGCCGGAGCGGAAACCCGTAGGCTGCGCATACCGCGCACGACCGGGGGAACAACCGGTGTCGCGCGTACACGGGCGGTAATCCGGAGGGCTAAGGAATGGCACAGGACATCATCCCGATCGAACTCGGCCTGCCGCAGGGCGATGTGGTCACCCTGTGGGCGCCGCGCTGGCGGGAGGACGGCGAGGAGTGGGAAGCGTTCCTCGGCGACGAGGACGACCTGTACGCCTTCCCCGACGCCGCGCACCTTGCCGCGTTCGTCCGCACGTCCGAGCAGCACGACCTGCTCGACCACCCGGCGTGGGACGCGGTGCCCGCGCTGAACGTGCCCGAGCTGATCCCCGACGACGACCACTCCTACGACCTGGTGGGCGTGCCCGAGCTGGTCGCCGACGAGCCGGACTCGTGGACCATCTCCGAGCTGGCCGAGATCATCGGCATCGTCCGCTCGCTCGCCGACGTCTGCGAGCTGGAGGACGTGCACGAGATCCTCGACGCGCACGAGGGCTTCTCCTTGCTGGAGCAGGGACGGCTGCCGTTCACCGGCCAGAAGGGCACGGTGCTGTGGAACGACCTGTCCAAGGCGGTGTCGGAGGAATGGGACACCGTGCTCGACGCGATCGACGGCCTGGTGACCCAGCCCGAGGTCGACGCCGCGGTGCTGGAGCAGACCGCCGAGGAGCTGGCCGCGTTCCACGAGGAGTCGGCCGAGGCCGAGGCGGGCGCCGACGAGGGTGACGACGATCTGGAAGCCGTCTCCACCGACGAGGACTCCGACGACGAGGACGAGGACGACGAAGAGGACGTCCCGGTCGGGTTCTGGGGCGAGGTCGGCATCGACCCGATCAAGATCGTGACCTCGGGCGCGGAGTACTACACGCTGCGCTGCTACCTCGACGACAAGCCGGTGTTCCTCGGCAGCGAGGGCGAAATCGACGTCTTCACCTCGGAGAAGGCCCTCGTCCGCGCGATCGCGGACGGCAAGGAACTCGCCGACACCGACCTCGTCGAAGTGTCCACTTGGGACGAAGTGGTGCAGAGGGCCACCGCGGGCGAGCTGGAGATCGAGGTCGACGCCGAGAACACCTACGTGCTCAACGGTCTCGACGACGACATCGCCGAGGGCCCCGAGTCGATCGACCCGACCCAGCTGGAGCTGGCCGTCGAGCTGATCACCGACGCGTCCGACTGGGCGGGTGACGACGTCGCGGAAACCGCGCTGGCCGCCAACGAAAGCCTCGGCTGGCTGGTGTCGTTCGTGCTGCGGCCGGACCCGACGCGGCTCGAGCCGTCGGCCCCGTTCGACGCCGAGCAGAGCGCGTGGCGGAAGCTCGTCGAGTCGTTCGAGAACCGCCTCACGGTGGTCTAGACCCTTATCGTTCGGTCCGGGGTGGGGGTGCTGTCCCGAACGACGCGTTGCGGACGTTGAACGTCCCGAACGCGTCGTTCAGGACGCGCCCTCCGCCACCCCGCGAGCACCTGTCCACAGCCACCACCGATTGTGGACAACTTCGGCCCCGCTCCCCGGGAAACCCGGAACTGTCGTACCCCGGCGATAGAATGTTGTCGGGGTCGCCCCCCGGAGCGGGTGGGGGACACCCTGAGGATGCCGTGCGGATGCGGGGCGCCGGGGCAAGTGCTTCCCGGGTGTGTGCCCGTGGCTCAGGAGCCGAGGTGTTCGGCGCGGGCAGGGACCAGGGCGATGGCCAGCGCCGGGAAGATCGCCGCGACGCAGAACGCCAGCGCGTACCGCGAGTCCCCGATCACCAGGCCCAGTACCGGCGGGGTGAGGGCCGAGGCGAGGTTCTGCGCGGTGTTCTGGGCGCCCATCGCGCGGCCCGACCACGCCACGCCGGCGAGTTCGGCCGACGCGGTGAAGCCAAGACCGTTGTCGCTCACCGTGATCACCGCCGCCAGCACCAGCGCGAGCGCCACCAGCCACGGCCAGGTCGCGTCCCCGAGCGCGACCAGCAGCATCGCCGCCGCGCTCGCCATCGCCAGCTGCCGCATCGGCCGCAGCCTGCTGCTCACGCGGTCGGACCAGTAGCCCGAGGCCAGCCTGCCCAGCGCGCCCAGCACCTGCACCACCGCCAGGAACCAGCCCGCCGCCAGCACGCTCCAGTGCTGCACCGAAACCAGGTACACCGGGGCGAACGCCGACACCGCGAACTGCGGGACGACCAGCAGCGCGCTCGCGCCGTGCAGCCGCCACAGCGCCGGTTTCCGGTACGGCGACGGCGGTTTCTCGCCCGAGCCCGCCCCCGCACCTGACCCGGCCGGGCGCGGCGGGTCGACGACGAGCCAGGCGACCAGCGCGGCGACGACGACCGCGAGCACCGCGGGCAGCAGCATCGCGGCCCGGAAACCCCAGTGCTCCGCGAGCGGCGGCAGCCCCAGCGCGGCGACGCCGACGCCGAGCGGCTGCGCGGTCTGCCGGATGCCCATCGCCACCCCGCGTTCGGACGCGGAGAACCAGCCCATCACCACCCGGCCGCTCGCCGCGTTGACCGAGGCCGAACACGCACCGGCAGCCAGAAACACCCCGAAGAGTAGGCCGACCGAGTGAGTTCCGAGCGCGGCGAACACCAGGAGTAACCCCGAGGCGCCCAGTCCGAGCGCCATGATGAGCCGCTCCCCGTAACGGTCCGCAGCCGCGCCCCACACGATCAGGGTAAAGAGCAACCCGATACTCGGCGCCGCGACCACGGTGCCCGCCTGCGCGAGGGTGAGTCCCGCGGTCGTCCGCATCGCGGGGACCAGAAAGGGAAGGCCGTACAGGAAAGTGCAGCTCGCGGTCTGCGCGGCGAGACCGAGCGCGAGCACGAGCCACCGGTTCACCCGAGGTATTTCCCGGACCACACGCGCGCTCGCGACCTGCGACATCCTCACCACTATCCCATATTTTGAGACCCTGTTCCTATATACTGAAATATAGTTGGGCATGCTAAGGAACGCAACCGCCATCCGGCGGCCGCGTTCCGGGCCGGGGAAACTCAGGCCAGCGCGGCGTATCCCGGCTTGATCACGGTGTTGATGAGCTTCAACCGGTCGTCGAAATCGATGAACGCCGATTTCATCGCATTGATGGTGAACCACCGCAGGTCGTCGAGGCCGAAGCCGAACGCCTCGTGCAGCGCCGCGAATTCGCTGCTCATCGAGCATCCGCTCATCAGCCGGTTGTCGGTGTTGACGGTCACCCGGAAGCCCAGGCGGGCCAGCAGCCCGATCGGATGCTCGGCGATCGAGGGCGCCGCGCCGGTCTGCACGTTGGACGTCGGGCAGATCTCCAGCGGGATCCGGCGGTCCCGGACATAGGCCGCCAACCGTCCCAAATGGACCGTTCCGTCGGCGTCGGTCTTGATGTCGTCGACGATACGCACCCCGTGCCCGAGCCGTTCGGCACCGCAGTGCTGAATGGCCTCCCAAATGGAAGCGAGCCCGAACGCTTCGCCGGCATGAATAGTGAAATGCGCATTGTTCTGGCGAAGGAACTCGAACGCGTCGAGATTACGGGTCGGCGGGAATCCGTCCTCCGGTCCCGCGATGTCGAACCCGACCACACCGGCATCGCGGTAACGCACCGCGAGACCGGCGATCTCCAGCGCCCTGGCGTGCTGGCGCATGGCACACAGCAGCGTCCCCACCCGGATGGCGGCACCACGCTCCGCTACCCGGCTGACGCCTTCGGCGAAGCCCGCCTGCACGGCCTCGACCACCGCATCGAGTGACAGCCCACGTTCGACGAACAGTTCCGGTGCGTAACGAACCTCGGCGTACACGACACCGTCCGCGGCGAGGTCCTCCACCGCCTCGGCGGCGACCCTGACCAGCGCCTCTTCCGTCTGCATCACGCCACACGTGTGGGCGAACGTCTCCAGGTACGAGACCAGCGAACCGGAGTCGGCGGCCTCGCGGAACCACCGTCCGAGCGCGTCGACGTCGGTCGTGGGCAGGCCCGCGTACCCGGTCGCCTCGGCGAGTTCGGCGACGGTGCCGGGCCGCAGCCCGCCGTCGAGATGGTCGTGCAGGAGGACCTTGGGCGCGCGGCGCAGGGTCTCCGCGCGCAACGCCGGAGGTACGGGCGCTACTGGGGTTACTGTGCTTCCGTCTGACATGGATCCAACGGTAGTCTTGGTGTCATTCCCCTACATGGCCCTAACGCTCAGCCTCCACCTAACCCTGAGCGTTGACGATCACCGACTGAATCGGCCATCCGGGGGCGACCTCGGCATTGCGTGCTTCACGGGGGTCATACACACAGCAATTTCGCAATGGATAAGCTTCGTTACACGTCCCTCCCATTTTCCCCGCCGACGAAGGACACCGCAGTGACCACTGACAACCACATTGCCGCCCCGTCCTTCGACCGGATGCGCAACATGCTGGTGCGCGCGGCCGAAGTGCGTGAGAGCGAGCAGCAGCAGATCTTCGACGCGCTGGACGACATCTACGCCCGGCTCGCCCCGGTGGACTCGCTGGGCGCCGTCCGCAAGCGGCTGTCCGAGCTGCCCGACCGGACCGAGGTCGGCGTGCTCGCCGAGCGGCTCGACGAGGCCATGTCGCGGCTCGAGGCCCAGGACAACGCGATCTCCGCGCTGACCCACGCGGTCGAGAGCATCGTCGACAAGCTGGCCAAGCCCTTCGCCCAGCTCGACGGCCGCCTCGACGGCGTCGCCGCGCGCTTCGAGGGCGTCGCCGGCCGGATGGACGGCCTCGAGGACAAGCTGCAGAACATCCACCGCAGGCTCGACGAGCTCGGCGGCCACCTGGACAAGCAGGACGCGCGCCTCGAATCGCTCCCCGCCGCCGTGCACGGCCCGGTCCGCGAGCGGATCGAGCTGGCCGAGTCCGGGCTGCGCGAGCGGATCGACTCCACCGACGCCGAACTGCGCTCGCGCGTGGACGATCTCGACCGCGCGACCAAGGAGCGGATCGGCTCGGCCACCGAGGCGCTGAAGACCGCGGTCACCGAGACCGGCGAGATGGTCGACTCCTCCGAGCGCCTCGACGGCCTCGGCGGCAAGCTCGACACGGTCACCGGCAGGCTCGACGACCTGGCCTCGCGGCTCGACAAGGTGGAGAACGATCTGGGCGGCAGGCTCGGCGACCTCGACGGTTCGCTCAAGAGCGGGCTGTCCAAGGTCGAGGGCACGCTGGCCAAGCAGCCGGACACCGACTCGGTGGATTCGCTGGTGCGCAAGAGCAACGACGAGTCGGTCCGCCGCATCGGCGGCCAGCTCGACGAGGCGATGGCGACCTTCGCGGAGCTGATGCTCGGCGGCGGCCCCGCCGTCCAGCAGATCGCCCCGCCGCCGCCCGCCCCGCGTCAGCCGCGGCGCAGCTCGCGCAACGGCCGCGCGCCGAAGTCCGCCGACGCCAAGTCGAAGGCCGCTTCGTCGGACGCCTCGGATGACTCCTCCGACTGAGTGATCTTCGCGCGTTAACTCTTCACGACAGTGCCCCCGCCGGGCTTCCCGGCGGGGGCACTGTCGTCTCCGAAGCACCGCCGGGAGCTGCCCCCGGTGGATGGCAGACCGCGGACAGGCAAGCCCACCGCGCACGGCAGCACGTCCTGAACGGCGCGTTCGGGACGTTGAACGTCCTCAATGGAACGTTCGGAACACCCGAGGTCTCCCGAACACGCCGTTCGCCCGGTGGGCGAGTGTCATTTTCGCGTTAAATCCGGTGTACCGAACCGGTCGGCTCGCGTACCTGGATGGACGACACGCCGGGTCAGGAGGTGTGGAGGGTGTCGAAGACCAGGGGAGTGCGTTCCGCGGCCGTGTCCGAAACGTTGTAGGCACCGGTCAGAGCGGCCAGTGCCGCGGGGACGGCATCCGGAGTGTCGGTGTGCAGTTCCAGTAGTGGCTGCCCGGCCGCCACTGGTTCACCGGGCTTCACCAGGCAGCGCACGCCTGCGGCGGCCTGCACCGGATCCTCCTTGCGCGCCCGTCCGGCCCCGAGCCGCCACGCGGCGATGCCCACCGCGTAGGCGTCCAGCGACGCCAGCACCCCGTCCTCCGGCGCGGTGACGACGTGCACGTGGGCGGGTTTCGGCAGCGGTGCCTCCGGGTCGCCGCCCTGCGCGGTGATCATCCGGCACCACGTCTCGTACGCGCGTCCCGAAGCCAGCACTTCTGCGGGGTCCACTGAGGACAGTCCGGCCAGTGCGAGCATCTCGCGTGCCAGCGTCACCGTCAGCTCGACGACGTCGGCGGGCCCACCGCCACGCAGCACGTCGACCGACTCCGCGACCTCGATCGCGTTCCCGACCGCCTGCCCGAGCGGCACGCTCATGTCCGTCAGCACGGCCGTGGCCGCGACGCCGTGCGCGGCCCCGATCTCGACCATCGTCCGCGCCAGCTCCCGGGAGTCCGAAAGCGTTTTCATGAAGGCGCCCGAACCGGATTTGACGTCCAGCACCAGCCCGGCCGCGCCCTCGGCGATCTTCTTGCTCATGATCGAGCTGGCGATGAGCGGGATCGACTCGACCGTGCTGGTGACGTCGCGCAGCGCGTAGAGCTTCTTGTCGGCGGGCGCGAGGCCGGAGGTGGCCGCGCAGATCACCGCGCCCACTTCGGACAGTTGCCGGGTGATCTCCTCAGTGGACAGTGCGGCCCGCCAGCCGGGGATCGACTCCAGCTTGTCCAGTGTGCCGCCGGTGTGCCCGAGCCCGCGCCCGGACAGCTGCGGCACCGCCGCACCGCACGCCGCGACCAACGGCGCCAGCGGCAGCGTGATCTTGTCGCCGACGCCGCCGGTCGAGTGCTTGTCGACGGTCGGCCGGTCGACCTTCAGTGCCAGCCGCTCCCCCGAGTCGATCATCGCGCCGGTCCACCGGGCGATCTCGCCCGCTTCCATGCCCCGCAGGAAAATCGCCATCGCCAGCGCGGACATCTGTTCCTCGGCGACGACGCCGCGCGTGTAGGCGTCGACCACCCAGGCGATCTGCTCGTCGCTCAGCCGCCCGCCGTCCCGCTTCGCGCGGATGACGTCGACGGCCGCGAACGCTTCGATTCTGTGCTCGCTCATAGGATTCCGATCCTACCGTTCGGCGGCGCCGGTACGGTTTTCCCGAACGGCAGGACCGGAAATCCGGTTCAGTTCACCGTCGCGCAGGTTTTCGGCACGGTCGGCGAGGTGTTCGGCGGGTTCAGCGTCTCCCAGGTGAGGCAGAATTCGGCGCCGCTCGGATAGTTCTTGCCGATCCACAGGCTGTCCGTGTCGGCGTACTGCAGGACCTGGTTGTTCGTGCAGACCTTGAAATAGGTGCGGTTGACCCGGTCGTGTTCCACACTCGGGGTGTCACAACCACGGTCGTTGACCTGCGTGGCGACGATCCGCTGCAGAGTGTGCCCGTCCGGCGCCATCACCAGCTGGAGACAGCTCTTGATCGCGCCGTTCCAGTTGACGTGACAGTTGAGCGTTCCGGCCGCCGACGCGGCGGCGGGAGCGGAAACCAGAAAACCGGCGGCCAGCGGAATGACCGCAGCACCCAGCAGAATTTTCCGGAGCATTTTCGCCGACCCCCATTCCCGGATGACCGAAGCGGTCACCCGTCATGAATCCGGGTGGGACCGATAACACCGGAAGTTCGGTCAGCCCCTCCCCTAGCCCCCCATGGGCTCGGCTGACCGTAACACGGGTAACAAACCGTCGCAAAGACGTGAAAATTTCTAACCTTGCCGGTCGCGGTCCCGGGGTGGCCCCCGGCGGACGGCACACCGCCCGCCGGGGAGACCCGCGCTCAGGGCAGGTCGTCCGGCCCGAAGGCGTCGGGCAGGACCTTCGCCATCGGGAGGATGCCGCTCGGCGTGTCCACCAGGCACGACGACCCGCCCAGTTCGAACAGGATCTGACGGCACCGCCCGCACGGCATCAGCAGCTCACCCGCGCCACTGCGGCACGCGACGGCGACGAGCCGTCCGCCGCCGGACAGCCGCAGCTGCCCGGCCATCGTGCACTCGGCGCACAGAGCCAGCCCGTACGAGGCGTTCTCGACGTTGCAGCCGGTGACGATCCTGCCGTCGTCCACGACCCCGGCGACCCCGACATGCAGCCCCGAATACGGCGCGTACGCGTGGGAAGCCGCCTCGACGGCCCACTCCCGCAACGACTCCCAGTCCACAGTGGACTCGACGCTGGTCATCAGTCGCCCTCACCCCGCCGGTACGGGACGCCGTCCGCGCGTGGTGGCCGTAGCCGTTGCGAGGCGACCGCGAGCACGATCAGCGTCACGAAGTGCGCGGTGTACGGGATCAGGTCACTCGGCAGCGAGTCGTTCGCCCAGTAGATCGCGTACAGCACCCCGGCGCCGACGACGCCGATCGCGGCGGCGATCCACTGCCGCCGGATCAGCTGCACCACCACGATCACGCCGAGCAGGATCACCGTGCCGTACAGCAACGCGAGCACGGCCTTGCCCCCGCCGGAAAGCTGCAGGCCGTCCGCGTAGCCGAACAGCGCCGCGCCGCCGAGCAGCCCGCCGGGCCGCCAGTTGCCGAAGATCATCGCGGCGAGGCCGATGTAGCCGCGGCTGTTGGTCTGGTTCTCCAGGTAGTCCGCGCCGCCGGAAAGCAGCACGAGCGACGCCCCGCCCATACCCGCCAGCCCACCGGAAATGAGCATCGCGACGTACTTGTGCAGGTAGACGTTGACGCCGAGCGACTCCGCCGCGACGGGGTTCTCCCCGCACGAACGCAGCCGCAGGCCGAACCGGGTCCGCCACAGCACGAGGTAGCTCACCGGCACGAGCACGATCGCCAGCATCGTCAGCGGGGCGACCTCGGTGACCAGGCCGTGCAGAATCCCGGCGACGTCGGAAATCCCGACGCGCCTTGCCTTTTCCAGATCGCCGAGCCAGTCGCCGAGGAACGTCGCCGAGTAGGTGTCGAACTTCGGCACCGGCGGCGACTGCCGCGGATTGCCGGACAGCGGCGTGAACACCAGGTTCGACAGGTACTTCGCGATGCCGAGGCCGAGCAGGTTGATCGCCACACCGGAGACGATGTGGTTGACGTTGAAGGTGACCGTCGCGACGGCGTGGAGCAGGCCGCCGAGCGCGCCGAACACGATCGCCGCGACCAGACCGGCCCAGACACCGCCGTAGTACGCGCCCCACGCGGCACCCCACGTCCCGAGGATCATCATGCCCTCGAGACCGATGTTGACCACGCCGGCGCGTTCGGCCCACAGACCGCCGAGGGCGCACAGCAGGATCGGCAGCGCGAGACGCAACGCGGTGTGCGCGGTGTTGCTCGACGTCAGCGTGTCGACGCCGGTGGCGTACGACGCCATGGACAGCACGGCGATCGCCACGACGGCCCAGATGACACCCTTGAGCCAGCCCGGAATCCGGTTCCCGCGGCGCACCGCGACCGTGACCGGAGCGGCTGACGGGTTCTCGGTGATCGTCACACCGCACCCCCTTCCGCGACGCTCGATCCCTTGCGGCCGTTGCCGGCCAGCGCGCGGCCGACCCGGCGCTGCTCGGCGGCCAGGTCGGCGCGCCGCACGACCTCGTAGGCCACGACGACCGACAACACGATGATCCCCTGCATGATCGTGGCGATCTCCTTGGACACGTGGATCTGCTCCAGCGACACCGCGGACTTGTCGAGGAACGCCCACAGCAGCGCGCCGAGCGCGATCCCGCCGGGGTGGTTCCGGCCGAGCAGCGCGACGGCGATCCCGGTGAAGCCGTACATCTGGGTCGAGGTGATGCCGTAGCTGAAGTCGCGGCCGAGCAGTTCCGGCATCGCGATCAGGCCCGCCACCGCACCGGAGGTGAGCATCGCGATCAACGTCATCTTCTTGGCGTTGACACCACCCGCCGCGGCCGCCGTCGGCGACTCGCCGCTGGCCTTCAGCTCGAAGCCGAACCGGGTCCGGTTGAGCATGAACCAGTAGCCCGCGCCGATCAGCGCGGCGATGATCACGAACCCGAACAGCGTGCCCGAGCCCAGCGGGATGCCGGGGATGTGCCCGGACGGCGCGATCGGCTTGGTGCCGAGGTTGTTGCCGGTCAGCACGCCGAACGCGTCCGGGTTGATCAGGAACGCGACGATGCCGCCGACGATCGAGTTCAGCATGATCGTCGAGATGACCTCGCTGACCCCGCGAGTCACCTTGAGGATCGCCGGGATCGCCGCGTACAGCGCACCGGCCAGCAACGCGACCAGCAGGATCACCACGGTGTGGATGACCGGGGGCAGGTTCAGCGCGCCGCCGATGATCGCGGTGGTCACCGCGGCGAAGCGGTACTGGCCCTCGACCCCGATGTTGAACAGGTTCATCTGGAACCCGATGGCCACCGCGAGCCCGGCGAGGTAGTACACCGTCGCGAGGTTCACCGTGTCGACGGCGGTGGAGCCCTTGAACAGCTGGCCGATCATGGTGCCGTACGCGGTCAGCGGATCCGCGCCGGAGATGATCAGCGCGATCGCCGACAGCAGCAGGGCGAACACGATCGCCAGCAGCGGCGGCAGCACCTTCGTGCGCCACGAACTCATTCCGCCGCACCCCCTTCCGCGTTGTCCCCGGTGTCCACAGTGGACTCCGCGGCGTCGTCACCGGCACCGGTCATCGCCGAGCCCAGCTCCTGCGGGGTCACGGTCGCCGGATCGGCGCGGCTGACCAGCCTGCCACGCAACATGACCTGGATGGTGTCCGACAGCCCGATCAGCTCGTCGAGGTCCGCCGAGACCAGCAGCACGGCCAGGCCGTCGGCGCGGGCCTGGCGGATCTGTTCCCAGATCAGGGCCTGCGCGCCGACGTCGACGCCGCGGGTCGGATGCGAGGCGATGAGCAGCACCGGGTTGCCCGACAGCTCCCGCCCGACGATGAGCTTCTGCTGGTTACCACCGGAAAGCGCGGCGGCGGGGACGTCGATGCCGGGTGTCCGGACGTCGTACTCCCGCACGATCCGCCGGGTGTCCTCACGCGCGGCCGCGATGTCGAGCAACTGTCCACTCGAGACCGGTTTGCGTGATTGGTAACCGAGGATCCGGTTGGCCCACAACGGTTGTGTGAGCAGCAGGCTGTGCCGCGTGCGGTCCTCGGCGATGTAGCCGATCCCGGCCTCGCGGCGGGCGAGCGTGCCGATCCTGGTCAGGTCGTGCGCGCGGCCGTTCTGCTCGACCAGCTCGATCGTGCCTCCGGTCGCCTTGCGCATGCCCATGATCGTCTCGACCAGCTCGGTCTGCCCGTTGCCCTCGACGCCGGCGATGCCGAGCACCTCACCCGCGTGCACGGTGAAGGTGACGTCGTCGAGGACGTTGCGCTCCGAGCCTTCGACCGACAGGCGAACGCCGTCCAGCCGCAGCACGTCGCGGTCGGTGACGGTGGACTCGCGGGTCTCCGGGCTGGGCAGTTCGGAGCCGACCATCATCTCGGCCAGCGCGCGGCTGGTGATCGTCTTCGGGTCGGCGGTGCCGACCGTGGTCCCGCGCCGGATCACGGTGACCGAGTCGGCGATCGCGCGGACCTCGTCGAGTTTGTGCGAGATGAACAGGAAGGTGTAGCCCTCGGCCTGCATCGCGCGCACGGTCTCGAAGAGCGCGTCGACCTCCTGCGGCACGAGCACCGCGGTGGGCTCGTCGAGGATGATGATCTTCGCGCCGCGGTAGAGCACCTTGACGATCTCGACGCGCTGCCGGTCGGCGACGCCCAGTTCTTCGAGCAGCGTGCCCGGATCGGCCTTCAAGCCGGTCCGCTCGGCGAGCGTCGCCAGCCGCGCGCGGGCGGCCCGGCCGATGCCGTGCAGGTTCTCCGCGCCGAGGAAGACGTTCTCGCCGACGGTGAGGTTGTCGGCGAGCATGAAGTGCTGGTGCACCATGCCGATCCCGGCCTTGATGGCGTCCTGCGGATTGCGCAGTTTCACCGGTTTGCCGTTGATCGCGATGCTGCCCTCGTCCGGCTGCTGCATGCCGTAGAGGATCTTCATCAGGGTGGACTTGCCCGCGCCGTTCTCGCCGCAGAGGGCGTGCACCTCGCCGAGGGCGACGGTGAGGTTGACGTCGGAGTTGGCCACCACGCCGGGAAAGCGTTTGGTGATCCCGGTCAGTTCGACGGCCGGGACACCCCGGTCGGGGACCGCCGCGGCCGGAGACTCGGAAGTGCTCATGAGGTGATGAGTTCCAGTTCTCTTCTCGTCAAAACAGCGGAGGCCCGGAAGGGGATCCCCTTCCGGGCCGTGCGCGCTGCGTACTACTTCTGCGGCTTGTCCGAAACCTTGATCTGGCCCGCGACGATTTGGGCCTGGTAGCCGTCGAGGACATCCTTGATGTCGTCGACCTTGCCGCCCGAGGTCGAGTAGCCGACGCCGTCGACCTTGAGGTCGAACCGCTTCGGCAGCGAGCTCAGGTCGTTCTTCGCGACCGCGCGGAGGTAGTCGAACACCGCGACGTCGACGTGCTTGAGCATCGAGGTGATGATCACGTCCCTGCTGTCGGCGACGGTCTTCTGGTTGTACTGGTCGGAGTCGACACCGATCGCGGAGACCTGCTTGGCCTTCGCGGCCTCGAACACGCCCTTACCGGAGGCGCCGGCGGCGTGGTAGATGACGTCGGCGCCGTTGGAGATCTCGGCCGCGGCCTTCACGTTGCCCTTCGCCGGGTCCTGGAACCCGGAGAAGTCACCGGCCGGGGTGAGGTACTCGTGCTCGATCTTGATCTTGTTCGAGACCTGGTTCGCGCCCTGCAGGAAGCCCGCCTCGAACTTCTGGATCAGCGGGGTGTTGACGCCGCCGACGAAGCCGACGTGGCAGTTCTTGCTCTTGTACGCCGCGGCGACGCCGGCCAGGAACGAGCCCTGCTCCTCGGCGAAGACCAGCGGCGTCACGTTCGGGAGGTTGATCGAGTCGTCGTCGACGATCGCGAACTTGGTGTCCGGGTGCTTCGGGGCGACGGCGGCGACCGACTTCGCGTAGGCGAACCCGACCGCGACGATCGGGTTGAGGCCCTGCGCGGCCATCTGCTCCAGCCGCTGCTGCTTCGCGGCCTCGTCCTCGCTCGCACCGGCGGTGCTCTCGCTGACCTGGGTGACGCCGAGCTCGGACTTCGCCTTGTCCGTCCCGGCGGCGGCCGCGTCGTTGAACGAGGCGTCGCCCCGGCCGCCGACGTCGAAGGCCAGGCCGACCTTGAGCTTGCTGCCGTCGACCTTCTCACCCGTCTTGCTGGTGCTCGACGACGGCGGTGCCGCGGGCGGCTTCGGCGCGGTCACGCAGCTGCCTGCCTGGTTGCCCGAGGCGTTGTTGTTACTGCCACCGCCGGAGTCCTTCGCGCACCCGGCCAGGGTGAGTACCCCGGCCATGGTCGCGGCGGCCAGCGCGGTTCCACGCATGCGACGCACCGTGTGTCTCCCTCCCCGCTGATCCAGCGGATGTGTCAGAGAACGACCCGGCCCCAGTGCCGGGTTCGACCGCCAGACCGTACCTAACGGCCAACAAGGCTCCATAGGAAAGGCACGCTACGTAACACAAACGTTTACTCGACAGGCGGCATTCGCGATCATGCCCTTACCGACCGTGATCAGTGCTGAAGGGGACTTTCCTCGCGTCGCATGCGCTGAAAGTCCCCTTCAGCTCGTCTGACGATCAAGACTGGACGCGAAGCGTCTCCGTTGAGGGTGGTGGCGGGGGCATGGGCGGAGAAAGTCCCCTTCAGCAGCTCGTGGCGCCCGGCGGGGCCTGGCAGAAGCGCGCCGAGTAACCGCCATTGGCCGCGACCGGGACGCTCAGGGCGCTACCCGGTGTGACCCGCTGAGTGGTCTGGACGAGTTTGCCGTCGGCCCCGTCGCCGTAGATCTCGGCGAGCCAGTCGCCGGGCGGCAGGAACGTCAGCGGCGTGTCCAGCCGGGTCGCGGGGCCCGCGGTGATCGCGCCGACGTACCACTCGGCGCCGGATCGCCGGGCGAACACGGCGAGCTTGCCGGGGTCGCCTGCGAGCAGCCGCGTCTCGTCCCACACCGTCGGGACGTGGCTGAGCAGGCGTTCGGCCACCGGACGCGCCTGGTAGCTCTCGACGCTGTCCGCGAAGTGCTGGACGCCCGATTCGTACACCACCGCCAGCGCCAGCTCGCCGCCCTCGCTGTTCGGCCGCACGCCGCTGAACGTGACCGGGGTGAAGTCCATCGAGCCGGTCAGGTTCCGGGTGAACGGCAGCGTCACGTAGTGCTCGATCGGGAACGGCTCGCGGCCCGGCTTCGGCTTGGTGCCCTCGGCGCCCTTGACCGCCTCGACCGACATCACCTGCGGCCAGGTGCGCTCGATGCCGCGCGGGATCGGCGCGCCGTGGAAGTTGAGCATCAGGTGGTACTTCGCCGACGCCGCGAGCACGGCGTCGTACCAGCGCGTCCGGTCCTGGCGGTCGGACTCCACGAAGTCGATCTTCAGCCCGACGACGCCCCAGTCGCGGTACTGCTTGAAGTTCTTCTCGCGCTCGCTGTCGGTGTCGGTGATCTTCGCGTCGGCCCACAGCCAGATCCCGACGTGCCGATCGGCGGCGTACTTGACCAGCTCGGGAATCCAGCTCGCGTTCCACCCGGAGTCGACGAGCGTGTATTCCCAGCCCATCTTCGCCGCGTAGTCGACGAACTGCTTCTGCTTCTCCAGGCTTCCCGCGCTGGGCCCGTCGGACCACCACGACCACGCGCCGACGCCGGGCCTGATCCACGACGTGTCGGCGAGCTTCGACGGGCTCGCCAGATCGGTCACCAGCGTGCTTTCGGTGACCGTGGCCAGATCGCCGACGATCATCGCCCGCCACGGTGTCCGCAGTGGGCCCTTCGCGACCTCGGCCGGATCGGGCAGGACGAGTCCGAAGCGCTTGGACGCCGCGTCCAGCTTGAGCCGCGAACCGCCGTAGCTGCCGTCGAGATCCGACTCCAGCACGGTCAGCCACGAGTCGCCGACGTGGAACAAAGACGGGTAGCCGTACTCGACGGGATCCTGCTGGGCCACCGGACGGTGGACGTGAATGCTCTCGTAGTCACTGCGGCCGTTGTCGTACGGCAGCAGGAACGAATCGGCCGTCTGCGGCACCGCGAACTCCGACGCCTCGCGGACCACTGTCGTCCACTTAGGAGTGTCGAAGACATACCGGTACGCGACGCCGTCCGCGGACACCCGGAAAACCACCGCGAACGTCTGCCCGCCGGACCCACGCAGGTTCAACGTCGTCTCGGCGGCGTCGACGGTGTGGTTCAGCCGCCTGCCGACCTTGGTCTCGTACTTCTCGTGGATCGGCCGCTGCGAGAACCCGGTGACCGCGAGCCCGCTCGTCAGATCGCCGTTCGCGGTTTCGACGCCCAGCGCCGAGGGCTCCAGCACCGTCGTCGCGCCGCGGGTGACCGACAGCGTGAGCCGTCCGCGGTCCAGCGCGATATGGGCTTCCGGCGTCGCTCCTTTTTGGACGGACATACCGGGTGCCGTCAGTATCCAGCGCGTCGCGGACGAGGCCTGCCCCGAAGCGGGCAGTCCGACCACCGCCGACGTCACCACCAGCGCGCTCGCCAGCACAGCTCTCTTCCTCATGCCATCGCTCCGTTCTCGACGTGCCGTTTCTCCAAGGTGAGCGCGAACAGGTGCGGGCGCGGGGCGGTGGCGGCAGGCAGGGTCACCGAGACGACCTCGCGGGCGGCGTCGAGCGGGACGCGCTGGTGGAAGATCGCCAGCCGCGCCGCCTGGATCCCGGCCCGGGTGTGCAGCTGGGTGGTGACGACGGCTTCGGTCTCACCGAACGCCGCGGCGGTCCGCCAGTCGGTGAGCCGCAAGGGAACCTGCGCCGTGGTTCCGTCCTTATAGGACACTGTGAGCGGCGTGGTGCTCTTGCCGGTGTCGGCCGCGCCGAGCACGTGCAGCACGGCGTAGTTCCCGGCGGGCAACGGAATCGCCTGCCCGGTGCCGACGAAGTTGTTCGGCGTGCCCTCGGCGCCGTTGACGAAGAGGAACGGCACGCCGTCGTCGGTGAGCTGCCCGGTCTGCGGCAGTTGCGCGGCCGGGTAGGTGTTGCCCGCGCCGTCGAAATCCCCGTCGCCGAGGTAGAACTCACTGGTCACGCCGTCGGAATTGAGCACACCGGCCAGATCCACCGGAACCTGCTGACCGCTCGGCGGCAGCATCGGCAGTCCCCACGGCGGCGCCGGTTCGCTGATCGGGACCGGCGCGATCGTGGTGTCCGGACGTCTCCCGCGCGGATACACGAGGACCTCGCCACCGCGCGGCAGGTCGATCTCAAGTGTCCCGTTAGGACATCGGCGCCAGCGCCGCGCGCCTTCGACCGTCACCGGCCCGTCGATCGACGGCTTCAGCTTCAGCGGCTGCCCGGCGAGGCTGCGCACGCGGACGAACGTGGTGACCCCGGCTTTGCGCGCCGCGCTCACCAGGAAAGCGCCCTGCGTGCGGAAGTCGTGCAGGACGACGTCGCGCCAGGCCGCCGGGAGCGCGGGGAAGAGCCGAACCGTGTCACCCCAGCTCTGGCACAACATGTCGTGCACCGACTGAGCCGCCGAGAGCGGCGTCTCGATTACCGGCCCCGCCTCGTAGTACATCGTGTTGGCCTGCGCGAACCGCGCGACGAACTCGCGGAGGTGCTTCACCGCGTCCTCGCCCCTGCCCAGCGCCGACGACAGCGACGAGGCGCCGGTGAAGCTGAACCCGCGCAGGGCGCCCTCGAAGCTGATCCAGTGGTCCAGCGACTTCGCGATGAGCGCGGCCTGCGCCGGATCGTCCACATTGAGCAGATACAGCGGATACGCAGCCAGGATGTGCGAATAGTGCCGGTGCGATTTGGCGAACGGGACGCCGGTGCCGATCATCAGGCCGTTCTCGTCGACCGGATAGTCGACGAGCTTCGCGAGCACCTCGCGCCACTTCGGCGCGAGCGGATCGTCGATGCCCAGCGTCTTCGCCGCGTCCAGCAGGGTCCGGCAGCTCCAGCGGATCAGCGCGAGGTCGTAGTTGCAGTCGGGCGCGCGGCCGTACTCGGGCGAGAACGTCGGCGGCAGGTGCAACCGGCCGTCGGCGCCGTACTTCAGGAAGTGCAGGTAATAGTTCATCGCCTTGCGCAGCACCGGGAACAGGTCGTCGCGCAGGATCGCGACGTCCATCGTGTGCCGGTAGCTCAGCCAGACGTTGTGCAGCAGCCAGGGCAGGTCACCGATCTCGGCGTCGCTGTCGGGATTCGGCACGCCGACGTATCCGGCGTCCGCGAAGCGCGCGTCGGTGCTGCGCCGCAGCCCCATCGAATCGGCGCGGTATTCGGGTCTCAAGCCGTCGATCAGCGTCTGCTGGTTCCCGCGGACCGTGCGCGGGATCGGGTCGAGTTCGAGGTGGTTCGAGCCGTGGACCGGCCAGTACTCCAGCTGCGCGTTGAGGTTGAACCACACCGACGGCCACGGCGTCGGCTCCAGCCACGGCCCGGTGGTGGCCATGATCGGCGCCTCCGCGCGGGCTGCGGACGCGAGTTTGTACAGCTGGATCCAGTAGAAGCTCTGCAGCTTCGCGTCCGGAATGGACAGAAAGCTGCGCCGGTAGAAGGCGTGCCACCACTGGCGGTGCGTGGCGCGCAGCGCGCCGATCGTGCCCGCCGCGCCGATCGCCGTCCGCACGGACTGCTCGGCTTCGGCGCCGGGAAAGCTGTGCGCCGTCGAGAGCACGAGCGTGCGCCCACCGTGCGCGGCCCGCCGGAGCTGATACGCCGTCGCGTTCTGGCCGCCCGCGAACAGCGGCTGGGTCACGAAGGAGACGTCCCGCTCGTCGCGGGTCGTCCACCCCGGGTTGGGATCGAACCCCTTCGGCGGCTGCTCGCGGACGATGCGCGGGCTGACCGCGGGCAGCGGTTCGAACGCGAGCGAGAAGCCGCGCTCCCCCGCGCTCGGGCGGACGTCGATCACCAGCAGCTGCTGGGTGGAGTGCACGAACGCGTGGATCTCCAAGGTCCCCCGGTCGGTGGTGACCGTTCCGGAGAGTTCCGCGTTCCACAGATCGAGCCGCAGGTCCGCGCCGGTGAGCGTGCCGGACGAAGTGAGCAGCACCTTGCCGATCGGCAGCCGCGCGACGCCCCACTCGTTGCCGAAGGCGGGCCGGTGATCCTGGCTCTCGCTGTGGTCGACGGTGAACTTCAGCGCGCTCCTGTTCGACGGCGTCTGCTCCCGGTAGACCTGCGCGCCGACGAAGCCGTTGCCCAGGAACGCGCCCTCGTACCAGGTACGCGGGAGGCGCTGCCAGCGCAGATCCTGCGCGGCGAGGAAGCGCGCCCACTGCTCGTCGGACATGCCCCCGGGCTGTGGCGGGAAAGCGTCGCTGTCCAGCGGTTTCCCGGCCGCGGCGGCGGGCGTCCCGGCGGCGAACGTGGTGGCGAGAATCCCGGCCATCGTGCCGCCGAGGAGGTCGCGCCGGGGGAAACCAGCGGGCTGCGTCATCGTCACCCCATCGTGAGTTCCGACGATTGGTCGGATGTCTGGCGTGAAATGAACGTAAGAGACCACGCAGAAACCGTCAACAACCCTCCGCAGAAAACACGCCATCCGGCCGGATAGCTCCCGATAAGCGGAACAGCGCCGGAATGCGTGATATCGACCACAATGCCGCAAAGATCGGATGTACGACGCTTCACGCAGACCGTACAACCCCGCGGACGCGTGCCCTGCGCCACACGTCCGGGCGATCCGCCCTTGTACCGGGTGTCTGGTCCATCACAGAGACGAACCCGGAGGTGAGCCGGTCGCCGGTGCCGGGTCTAGCATCCCTTGCATCCACGCTCGATGACCTTGATCTCGGCATTGTCGCCGGAGTTGTGTCCCTAGTGGACGCCTGGCTCCCCGGCGGCGAGTGCGGACCTCAGCGGTCAGCCGGGCAACACAGCCATGACGTTGGAGGCCGTTCACCGATGTCCACCACGGCGAGCACTGCCACTGAGGCAGGGGCGAGCGATCGGGCGGGTGCCTCACGCCGGAAGGGGACCTTCTACCGGGGCGACCCCGGCATGTGGTCCTGGGTGCTGCACCGCATCACCGGCGTGCTCACATTCTTCTTCCTGTTCGTGCACGTGCTCGACACCGCGCTGGTGCGCGTGTCGCCGAACACCTACGACCAGGTGATCGAGACCTACAAGACGCCGCTGGTGAACCTCATGGAGGTCGGCCTGGTCGGCGCGGTGCTCTTCCACGCGCTGAACGGCCTGCGGGTCATGCTGGTCGACTTCTGGTCGAAGGGCCCGAAGCTGCAGAAGGCGATGCTGTGGGTCATCGGGATCGTGTGGGTCGTGGTGATGGTTCCCGGGGCGTTCTTCATGATGAAGCGCACCGTCGAAACGCTGTTCGGGGGTAACTGACATGGCCGACCTCGTTCTCGACCGCCCGCGCGCGCCGCGGCGCCCGGCCGCCCGGCGCAGCAACTTCGAGCTGTACAGCTGGCTGTTCATGCGGATCTCAGGCCTGGCCCTGATCATCCTGGTGCTCGGCCACCTGCTGATCATGAACATCCTCGACGGCGGTGTGCACCGGATCAACTGGGGCTTCGTGGCCGGCCGCTGGGCGTCGCCGTTCTGGCAGTTCTGGGACCTGGCGATGCTGTGGCTCGCCCAGATCCACGGTGGCAACGGGCTCCGCACGATCATCGACGACTACGCCCGCAAGGACACCACGCGGTTCTGGCTGAAGATCGTCCTCTACGTCTCGATGGCGCTGATCCTCGCTGTCGGCACGATGGTGATCTTCACGTTCGACCCGAACATGCCCGCCAACTGACGTCCACCACACGCACGTAAGCGGAGAACCTGATGCAGTTCCACAAGTACGACGTGGTGATCGTCGGCGCCGGTGGCGCCGGGATGCGCGCGGCCATCGAATCCGGCCAGCGCGCCCGCACCGCGGTACTCACCAAGCTCTACCCCACGCGTTCGCACACCGGCGCGGCGCAGGGCGGCATGTGTGCCGCGCTGGCGAACGTCGAAGAGGACAACTGGGAGTGGCACACCTTCGACACGGTCAAGGGCGGCGACTACCTCGTCGACCAGGACGCCGCGGAGATCATGGCCAAGGAGGCCATCGACGCGGTGCTCGACCTGGAGAAGATGGGCCTGCCGTTCAACCGCACGCCCGAGGGCAAGATCGACCAGCGCCGGTTCGGCGGGCACACCCGTGACCACGGCAAGGCCGCGGTGCGCCGCGCCTGCTACGCCGCGGACCGCACCGGGCACATGATCCTGCAGACGCTGTACCAGAACTGCGTCAAGCACGGGACCGAGTTCTTCAACGAGTTCTACGTTCTCGACCTGGTGACGAGCGAGGACGAGAACGGCCACCCGGTCGCCTCCGGCGTCGTCGCCTATGAGCTGGCCACCGGCGAGCTGCACGTCTTCCAGGCGAAGTCGGTCGTGTTCGCCACCGGCGGCGCGGGCAAGATCTTCAAGACGACGTCGAACGCGCACACCCTCACCGGTGACGGCCTCGGCATCATCTTCCGCAAGGGCTTGCCGCTGGAGGACATGGAGTTCTTCCAGTTCCACCCGACCGGCCTCGCCGGCCTCGGGATTCTCATTTCCGAAGCCGTCCGCGGCGAGGGCGGGATCCTGCGCAACGCCTCGGGCGAGCGCTTCATGGAGCGCTACGCCCCGACCATCAAGGACCTCGCGCCGCGCGACATCGTGGCGCGCTCGATGGTGCAGGAAGTGCTGCAGGGCCGCGGTTGTGGCCCGAACAAGGACTACGTCGTCCTCGACGTCACGCACCTGCCGGTCGAGGTGCTGGAGACCAAGCTTCCCGACATCACCGAGTTCTCCCGGACCTACCTGGGCGTCGACCCGGTGAAGGAGCCGGTGCCGGTGTTCCCGACGTGCCACTACGTCATGGGCGGCATCCCGACCAACGTCCACGGCGAAGCGTTGCGGGACAACGAAAATGTCATCCCCGGCCTGTACGCCGCGGGCGAGGTCGCGTGCGTGTCCGTGCACGGCTCGAACCGCCTGGGCACGAACTCGCTGCTGGACATCAACGTGTTCGGCCGCCGCGCCGGCATCGCCGCCGCGGAGTACGCGCTGGCGCACGAGCACGTCGAGCTGCCGGAGACCCCGGCTTCCTTGGTGGAGGAGCAGCTCTCGCAGCTGCTTTCCGAGCACGGTGACGAGCGCGTCGCCGACATCCGCAAGGAAATGCAGCAGACGATGGACTCGCACGCTTCGGTGTACCGCACCGAGGACACGCTCAAGCAGGCGCTGACCGACATCCAGGCGCTGAAGGAGCGGTACGGCCGGATCACCGTGGCGGACAAGGGCAAGCGGTACAACACCGACCTGCTCGAGGCCGTCGAGCTGGGCTTCCTGCTGGAGCTGGCCGAGGTCCTCGTCGTCGGTGCCCTGGCGCGTAAGGAATCCCGCGGCGGCCACGCGCGCGAGGACTACCCGAACCGCGACGACACGAACTTCATGCGGCACACCATGGCCTACAAGCAGGGTTCTGGTCTGTCGTCCGACATCCGGCTCGACTACAAGCCGGTGACCTTCACCCGCTACGAACCGATGGAGCGGAAGTACTGATGACTGCGGCTACCACCGAGGAAGCTCCGTCCTCTTCGGACGAGCACACCCCGATCACGGTCACGCTGAAGATCCTGCGGTTCAACCCGGAGGTCGACGAGGAGCCGCACTGGGAGTCCTACGACGTCCCGGCGCAGCGCACCGACCGGCTGCTGAACCTGCTGTTCTACGTCAAGGACTACATCGACGGCACGTTCTCCTTCCGCCGCTCGTGCGCGCACGGCGTGTGCGGGTCGGACGCCATGCAGATCAACGGGATCAACCGGCTGGCCTGCAAGGTGCTGATGAAGGACCTGCTGGAAAAGAACGGCAAGCCGACCGTGATCACGATCGCGCCGATCAAGGGCCTGACGACGTTGAAGGACCTCTACGTCGACATGGACCCGTTCTTCGAGGCGTACCGCTCGATCAAGCCGTACCTGATCTCGTACGGCAACGAGCCCTCGCGCGAGCGGATCCAGTCGCAGGCCGACCGCGACCGGTTCGACGACACGACCAAGTGCATCCTGTGCGCCTGCTGCACGTCCTCGTGCCCGGTGTACTGGAACGACGGCTCGTACTTCGGCCCCGCCGCGATCGTCAACGCGCACCGCTTCATCTTCGACTCGCGTGACGAAGCCGCCGAAGAGCGTCTCGACATCCTCAACGACTCCGAGGGCGTCTGGCGCTGCCGGACCACGTTCAACTGCACCGACGCCTGTCCTCGGGGCATCCAGGTCACGAAGGCCATCCAAGAGGTCAAACGCGCCCTCCTCTTCAAACGCGTCTAACCATGCTCCAAGGTCCGTGAATGCCACATTGAGGGACTCTGAGTCCCTCAATGTGGCATTCACGGACCTTCGCAGTTATCCACAGGGCTCGACAAAAGGGCGAGTTATCCACAGCTTGTACAAAGGGCTGGCGGCGATTCCGCCGACGGCACAGCATGGCTGTATGAAGAAGCGGGGGAGATGGGCTGAGCATCCCGAACTGCTCAAGGAGCGGAGCCGGGAAGGCGTCATCAAAGCCACGAGCTTGGAATCGCTCGACATGAGCAGCAAGGTCATCTACAACAGATGCCTGCCCGGTGGCCCATGGCAGCGACTGCTGCCAGGCATCATCTTGCTCCACAGCAGCCAGCCCACCCAGCGAGAGCGAGCAATCGCGGCGCTACTCTACGCGGGACCTCACGGCATGATCACGGGACTGGAAGCGTGCCTCCGGTACGGCCTTCGCGTGCCCGACCTGCACAACGGCGGCAGCTTGCATGTGCTCGTCCCACACACGCACAAGATTCTGAGCTCAGAGTTCGTCATCATCGAACGAACCTGGCGGCGGCCGGAACCCTGGATCCGAGAGGCCATCCCTCTGGCACCACCAGTACGAGCTGTGACCGATGCCGTCCGCCGAATCCGGGCGGTTGAGCCGATCGGCCTTCTCCTGATCGAAGCGATACAACGGGGACGCTGTTCGCCTCAAGCCATTAGCAGGGAACTAGACGAAGGCACCACCAGAGGAACCGCCATCCCCCGTCGGCTGCTAGCCGAATGGGCAGATCTTCGATCGGTCGCCGAGGCCAGGGCGAAAACGCTCGCACGACAGCTACCCGTACCGCCCAGCCACTGGAACGCCGACGTTTACGACTCCCTTGGCAACTACATCGGTTGCCCGGACGCATGGTGGGACGACATCGCCATGGCCTGGGAAATCGACTCGGTCGACTTCCACTTCTACCACCACGGATACGCACGAACACTGAAACGCAATACTCGCTATGCGGCCGCTGGCATCACTGTCGTGCAAACATTGCCATCTCGCTTGCAGAGCGACCCCGCAGCCGTGCTCGCCGAACTCAAAGCCGCATACCGGGCCGCTGCCGCCCGCCCACGCCCGGCCGTCGTGGCTACCCGCAAGGCCGCCTAGTTGTCCGTGAATGCCACATTGAGGGATTCAGAATCCCTCAATGTGGCATTCACGGACCTTGGAAACGGACAGGAACTACTTGACGGCGTGGAGGGCGTTGACGCGGCCGTGGCCGTAGTAGGAGTTGTCACGGTCCGGGCCCGAGCAGGTCGGGGCGTCGGAGCCACAGGGGACGGCGTCCGAGCCCGCCTCCAGGAACCGGGTCAGCACGGCAGGCGGCGCACCCTGATGCGTAGAGGCCAGCAGGGCCGCGACACCGGCCACGTGCGGGGACGCCATCGACGTGCCGCACTTGGTGCCGTAGGGACCGCCGAACACGGTGGTCGAGAGCGGGCAGCCGGCACCCTGGCCGGGTGGCGGCAGCTGGGCGCCGTCACCGCCGGGAGCGGTCACCTCGACCGCGTGCCTGCCGAAGTTGCTGTACGACGCCTTCGTCCCGGCGTAGCCCACCGAAGACACGGTCACGACGCCGTCGAGGCCGCCCGGCAGGATCGCGCACGAGCCGTCGACCTTGTGCGGCCGGTTCGGGTCGGTGGTCTGCTTCGGGATGTCGAAGCCCGCGTTGCCCGCGGCCGCCACCGAAAGCACCCCGTGCCCGGTCGCGAACGACACCGCGCGCCGCACCGCTTCGAACGCCGCCGCGTCGCCGGGCTCCTTCGCGCAGTAGAACATGCCGGGGTCGATGTAGTAGCTGTTGTTCGTCACCGCGAACTTGTGCTGCGCGGCCCACATGAACCCGCACACCGCCGACTCCGGGAAGATGTACCCGCCGTCGCTGACCACCTTCACCGAAGCCAGCCGGACGCCGGGCGCGATGCCGGTGAACCCGCGCGCGGTGTCCTTGCCCGCGATGGTCCCCGCCACGTGCGTCCCGTGGTCGGAGTTGGTCGGCGCCCACGACGCCGGGGCCGGGTCCGCCGCGCCCGTGACACAGCCCGCGGACGCCTTCGGGTCCACCGCCGCGGCGAGCGCCGGGTGTTTCGCGTCGATGCCCGAGTCCAGCACGCCGACGGTCACCGACCGGCTGCCCGGGTTGACCTTGTTCGCTTCGGGCGCCTTGATCGCCCGCATGTCCCACTGTTCCGCGGAAAGATCGCCTTCACCCGCGGGCGTGCTGGTGGTCTCCTCCAGCCTGCCCACCGCGCCGACCGACGCGCGCGACGCCGCGGCACCCGCGACGTCCTTTCCGCCGGAGTAGGCCCGGTTCACGCCTATCCGCTGCGCGAAGTCCGCGTTGCGCGAGCTCGCCACCGCGACGCCGATCTCGGGGTAATACGCGACCTTCGCGCCGCACTTCGCCTTGAGCTCCGAGTCGACCTGTCCCACAGGCTGCCCAGGCTTGTACAGCACGACATACGTGTACGGCGCGCTCGACGTGTCACACGAAGGTGCGGGCGCGGCCGACGCGGCGGGCGCCGCCAGCACCCCGGCGGTCACCGCGAGACCCAGCGCGGGGACGAACCATCGTCGTAAACGGGACATTCCACCTCCACAAGTCAGTGGCGTGAACGTTAGGGTCCACCGCGCCTGCCCGCCACCGACCAAAGGACGGTCACCGCATAGTGCGAATGCCTCAGGCGCCGGACCGTTCCCGCGCGTGCGCGCGGACACCCCGCCAGCCGAGCACGCCGATGACGGTGCCCAGCAGGAACGACACGACCGTCAGCACCGCGTGCACGACGAAGTACCCGGTGGGCGATCCGTCCGCCGCCCACGCCCGGTCGCTCTCCCACAGGTTCTTGGCGAAGGTGATCCAGATGATCCAGGACCACACCCCGAAAGCGAGCAGGAAAACCGAGGTACCTCGCGAAATGCGCATGCCCCTGAGTATGCAACCGGCCCGTCGGCGCTAGCCTGCGTGGGTGCACAGCGCATCACGCCGGTCGCTCAAGGTCCTCGCCACGACGCTCGCCGCCACCATCGCCCTCGCGATACCGGCCGCCGCGTCCGCCGCGCCACGGCCCGCGGTCCCGAAACCCGCCGAGGCCTGCGCCAAGAACGCGGCCCCGCCCGCGCCGGTGGACACCTCCGAGAAACCGGCGCCCGGCCAGGCCTCGCCCGCGCCGCTGCCGGTCCCGGCGCAGCCGGTCGGCGGCGCCCGGATGGGTGAATGCGGGACGGTGGTCCCGGCGGACGTGCTGAATCCGCCGGACGGGGTCACCGCCGCGTCGTGGGTCCTGCAGGACCTCGACACCGGCAACGTGCTCGCCGCGAAGGACCCGCACGTGCGCGAACGCCCCGCCTCCCTGATCAAAACGCTGCTGGCACTCGTCGCCGTCACCGAGCTGAAACCCGAGCAGCCGATCACAGTGACCAAGGAGGACGCCGAGCAGGAATGCACTTGTGTCGGCATCGAAGCGGGCGAACAGTACACAGTGGACCAGCTGCTGCACGGGCTGCTGATGCACTCGGGCAACGACGTCGCGCACGCACTCGCCACCGCGCTCGGCGGCGTCGACGCGACGCTCGCCAAAATGAACGGGCTCGCCGCCCGCATCGGCGCGACGGACACCCGCGCGGCGACGCCGTCCGGGCTCGACGGCCCCGGCATGTCGACCTCGGCCTACGACCTGAGCCTGATCTTCCACTACGCGATGAAGCAGCCGGAGTTCGCGAAAGCCGTTGCCACCAAGCAGTACGAACTGCCCGGTTCGAACGGCAAACCGGCCATTCCGATCCTCAACGACAACAAGCTGCTCGGTGTTTATCCCGGATTCCTCGGCGGCAAAACGGGCTTCACCGACGACGCGCGGCACACCTACGTCGGCGCCGCCCAGCGCGACGGCAAGCGGGTCGCCATCGTGCTGGTGCGTGCCGAACAGCAGCCGACTCCCGTCGTCAGCCAGGCGAGCAAGCTGCTGGACTACGGCTTCGCGCTGGAAAAGGTCAAGGCCGATCCGGTCGGGAAGATCGACTATCAGGCCCCGGCGGCGGCCACGACGGAGGAGAAGTCGGGTAAGGCGGGCGGCACCAATGTCGCCAACGCCGCCGCCGGCGGTGGCGCCGCGGCGGAGGACGCCTTCGGCACCACCGGCTGGGTCATCACCGTGCTGGTGTTCCTGATCATCGCCGGTGGCTTCGCCGTCGGCTATCAGCGCAAGAAAGCTCAGGCCGAGCAGGACCGCTAGGAGCGGCGGCGCCCCAGCCAGCCGAGGATCGCGCCGACGCCGAACGCCCCGGCGACCGCGCCCAGCCCCGGGCCCGGCTCGACGACGACACGCTGTTCCAGCACCACCGGCGGGGGCGGCTGGACGACCTTGCGCTGGTTCTCCCGCGCCGTCGCGGTCCACGCGGTGACGAACAACAGGAACCGCGAGACGAGGTTCGCGAACACGAGCAGGCCGATCACCGGGCCGAGCAGCGCCGCCGCGGGCGATTTCAGCACGGAGTTCAGGTAGATCGTCGCGACCTGTTGCAGGATCACGAATCCGACGGCGGCGAAGATCGCGCCCTTGACCGCGCTGCGGAAGGTCGCGTGTTCCCGGGGAAGCCGGGCGATCACCCACAGGAACACCAGCGTGTTGGCCGCGATGCCGAGCACGATGGTCGCGGCTGTCAGCAGGAACACCGCCCAGCCTTCGTGCTCCAGCCCCACCAGACGCAGGAGAAGACGCCCCACCCCACTACCGGCGGCTGTCAACGCGAACGACACGACGAGCGCCAGGCCGAGTCCGATCAAGGCCAGCAGATCCTTGAGTGTGGTGGAGACGAGCGGCAGCGACTTCTTCTCCAGCCCCCACTGCGCGGTGAGCGCGTCCCGCAGGTTCGACATCCAGCCGATCCCGGAATACAGCGCGAGCAACAGCCCGAAGATCCCGATCCCGCCACCGGAATCCAGCGCGCCCTTGACGATCCCCATGACCAGGTCCTGCAACCCCTCGGGCACGGACTTCTTGATGCCGTCCTTGATCTGCCCGATGATCACCGGATCGTGGTTCACCACCTTGCCGACGACGGCGAAGGCGACCAGCAGCAGCGGGAACACCGCGAGCACGCTGAAATACGTGATCGCCGCCGCGTAGTGGTTTCCGTACCGTTCCCCGAACGCGTCGTTCGCACGGAACAGGTGATCGAGCCAGGGATATTTCCGCCGCAGCCGGGGGATCAGTTTTTCCTTACCGGGGCTGGTTTCGCGTGCGTTCGCCACCGGGAAACGCTAACCACCCCCGGTGCCGCCCGCAATGCGAGCACTCAGGCCGGGGGAAGGAAGCCGATCCGCTCGTACACCCGCGCGAGCGTTTCCGACGCCACCGAACGGGCGCGCTCGGCACCGGCGGCGAGGATCCTGTCCAGCTCCGCGACATCGTCCACATAGGACTTGACCGCGGCCTGCAGCGGGGTGACCCACTCGACGAGCACCTCGGCGAGGTCCTTCTTCAGGTCGCCGTATCCCTTGCCCTCGTACGCCGTTTCCAGCTCGGCGATCTTGCGCTCGGTCAAGGCCGAGTAGATCGTGAGCAGGTTCGAAACCCCGGCCTTGTTCTCGGTGTCGAAGACGATCTCGCGGCCGGTGTCGGTGACCGCGGAACGGATCTTCTTGGCAGAGCGCTTCGGATCCTCCAGCAGCTCGATGAGCCCGTTCGTCGTCGCCGCGGACTTGCTCATCTTGGCCGTCGGGTCCTGCAGGTCGTAGATCTTCGCGGTCTCGGAGAGGATGTACGGCTCCGGCACGGTGAACGTCTTGCCCAGCCGGTTGTTGAAGCGCTGCGCGAGGTTGCGCGTCAGCTCGAGGTGCTGGCGCTGGTCCTCGCCGACCGGCACCGCGTCGGCCTGGTACAGCAGGATGTCCGCGGCCTGCAGCACCGGATAGGTGAACAGCCCGACACTGGCACGGTCGGCGCCCTGCTTGGCGGACTTGTCCTTGAACTGCGTCATCCGGCTGGCCTCGCCGAACCCGGTCTGGCACTCCATCACCCAGGAGAGCTGGGCGTGCTCGGGCACCTGGCTCTGCACGAACAACGCGCTGCGCCGCGGGTCGATGCCGATCGCGAGCAGCTGCGCGGCCGCGATCCGGGTGCGCTGCCGCAGCACCTTCGGATCCTGTTCGACGGTGATCGCGTGCAGGTCGACGACCATGTAGAAGGTCTCGTGCGTGTCCTGCATCCGCACCCACTGACGCAGCGCGCCGAGGTAGTTGCCGAGGTGGAACGAGTCGGCGGTCGGCTGGATCCCGGAGAGGACGCGGGGACGAGCGGCGGGCGCGGTCTGTTCTTCGGACACGCCAGGATTCTTCCAGGCGCTCCGGTACCGCGAACCGCGAGGTCCGGTGCGACCATTCGGACGAATCCGTGAAATACCCCATACTTCCGACGGTTCTGCGCACGTACCTGGCGTTTCTACCCTTCGTGATCACCGGACTACCGGTCGACACGAAGGAGAACCCGATGAAGGCACGATCTCTGCTCGCGGGCATGGCCGTGGCCGTCGCGGCAGCCCTGTCCCTGCCCGGCGTGGCCGCGGCATCGACGGAACCCACGGGTGTGCAGCCGAACATCGTGGGTGGCACCAACGCCACCGAGGTCTACTCGTTCATGGCGTCGCTGCAGTCGAGCAGCGGCGGTCACTCCTGCGGCGGCTCCCTGATCAAGGCGAACTGGGTCGTCACCGCGAAGCACTGCGGGCAGCCCGCCCAGGTCCGCGTCGGCACCACCAACCGGACGAGCGGTGGCGCGGTGGCCAGGGTGTCCTCGCGGATCGCCCACCCGAGCGCGGACATCGCGCTGCTGAAGCTCGCGACGTCGGTCAGCCAGGCCCCGATCGCGATCGCGGCGTCGTCCGGTCCGGACGGCACGGCCACCCGCATCATCGGCTGGGGCCAGACCTGCCCGAGCCGGGGCGGCTGCGGCGCACCGGTGAACCTGCAGCAGCTGGACACGTCGATCGTGTCGGACAGCCGCTGTTCCGGGATCAACGGAGCCAGTGAGATCTGTACGAACAACCCCGGCGGGAACAAGGGCGCCTGTTACGGCGACTCGGGCGGCCCGCAGGTCAAGAAGGTCAACGGCGTGTGGCAGCTGATCGGCGCCACGAGCCGGGCCGGCAACAACAACCCCACCTGCGCGACCGGTCCGTCCATCTACGTGGACGTCCCGTACTTCGCCAGCTGGATCGCCTCGAACACCCGGTAAGCGCTCCCCCGCCGAGCGCGTTCAGCCCGCTGAGCGCGCTCGGCTCAGGGCTGGCGGTAGGGCGTGAGAGCGGGCCGGGTCGGCTTGTCCGCCTGAGCCAGCTCGGCCTCGGCCAGGTCCGCCTCGGCGAGGACGGCCTCGGCCATGGCCGTGACGTCGGCGGCGTTCTCCGCCCGCGCGGCCGCCGCCGCGGCGGCGCGGGTCTTGCGACGCTGACGCAGGACCCCGAGGGCCATCCCGACGATGCCCAGCGCGACGGCCACCATCCCGACCGGGCCCAGCAGCCCGAACGACACCGCGCTGGTCTCGACCCGCGAGTCGGGGACGTCGGCCAGTGCCGCGCCGCCCCCGGCCAGGAGCAGCGCCGCCGGCACGGCGACGAGCATGGCCGTGACCCGTGTCCCGCGCAGGACGGATCGCGTCAGGGGATGACCTGGGTTGCGCACCGGGGTGCCTCCCACGTAGTAACGGTTCTGAGCGAGCCCTCACCCGTACGAGTGAGACCCGACGTGCTACTGGTCAAAAAACTACCGAGCGTGTCAAGACCTGCTGGTCCTGATCAACTCGGGGCCAGAGACTAGCGCCCACACGGGGAGCTACGACGCCCACCCCCACTCTGCGCTACTCACAGTGGTAGCGAACTCACGCCCAGCACGGACCGTGACCACGAAAGGGTTCGCGCGCCCTCGCCGCCACCCCCAGTGCCGTCCACACGAAAAGCCGCCCGATCAGCCGGGGAACTCGATGTCGTAGGCCGCGGTCACCGGAGCGTGATCGGACCAGCGCTGGTCATAGGACGCCGCCCGCTCGACCTCCACCGAGACGACCTTCCCGGCCAGCCCGGGGGTGGCGAGCTGGCAGTCGATGCGCCAGCCCGAGTCGTTGTCGAAGGCCTGCCCGCGGTAGGACCACCACGTGTACGGGCCGGGCCCTTCGGGGTCCAGCACACGCTGCACGTCGACGTAGCCCGCCTGCTCGTACACCTGCCCGAGCCAGGCCCGCTCCTCCGGGAGGAAACCGGAGTTCTTCCGGTTTCCGCGCCAGTTCTTCAGGTCCACGGTGTCGTAGGCGATGTTCCAGTCCCCCACCACGACCACTTCCCGCCCCGACGCCTCCGCCTTGGCGCGCAACTCCGCGAGATAGGGCAGGAACGCCGCCATGAAGCGTTCCTTCTCCGCCTGCCGCTCGGTGCCGACGTCCCCGCTGGGCAGATACAGGCTCGCCACCACGACCTTCGGCAGATGCGCCTCGAGGTAGCGGCCGCTGTTCTCGAACTCGGGCTCGCCGAAGCCGACCCGCACCTCCTCGGGCTCGACGCGGCTGTACACCGCGACACCGTTGCGGCCCTTGACTTCCGACGGCGCGTGCACGGCGTGCCAGCCTTCGGGCTCGACGACCGACGCGGGCAGCTGATCCCGCTCGGCACGCACCTCCTGGCACGCGACGACATCGGCCTTCGTCGCGGCGAGCCACTCGACGAAGCCCTTTTTCACGGCGGCCCGCAGGCCGTTGACGTTCACGGTGGAGACGATGAGCACGCCGGGCACGCTACCTCGCGGGCCCGACAATTCCGCGCGGGCCCGCGGCGGACTCTGGAAGACTGCGGCGCCATGAGCGAGCTGACTGTGCTGGGCAGCTGCGGCGCGTGACCGGCGCCCGGCCGCGCGTGCGCGGGGTTCCTCTTGTCCTGCAACGGTTTCCGCGTCGTTCTCGACCTCGGCTACGGCGCCGCGAGCCGCCTGTTCACGCACTGTGCCGCCGCCGACGTCGACGCCGTCGTGGTGACCCACGAACACCCCGACCACTGTGCCGACGTCAGCGCGCTCGGCCGCGCGTGGCACTACACGGTCCAGGGCGAGCAGGACGAAAACCGGCTGCCGCTCCACTGCACTCCCGGCACGCTGCGCCGGTTGGAAGCACTGGAGCCGCGCCCGCATCCGGCCTCGATCTTCGCGGTACACGAACTCGGCGCGCCCCGCGACCTGGGCCCGTTCCGGCTGACGTCGTCCTTGTTGCCGCATCACGTGCCGAACCACGGGATCCGGCTGAGCGCGCCCGGCCTCACCGTGGCCTACACGGGCGACAGCGGGCCGTCGCCGCTCGTCACCGAACTGGCGCGCGACGCCGACCTGCTGATCTGTGACGCGACGCTGCAGAGCGCGCCGGTGGACGGTCCGCGGCGCGTGATGACCGCGGCCGAGGCGGGGCGCCACGCGGCGGCGGCCGGGTCGCGCAGGCTGTTGCTGACGCATTTCTGGCCGGGCTCCGATCGCGCGTTGTCGCTGGAGCAGGCGAAAGCCGAATACGACGGCGAAGTACTCATCGCCGGCGAGGGTCTGGTCGTCAGGCTCTGACCGTCAGCACTTCGCGCCCTCTTCGGGCTTGGTGAACTCGGCGGAAACCCACTTGGTGTCCGAGATCTTGCGGAACCCGTTCTGCGCGCCGGGGAGCACGTCGACCTTCGCGTCCTTGACGTACTTGCCCACGATCTTCGCGTTGCCGTCGGGAGCTTCGCGGACGTTGAGGACGTCCGCGGTGACACCGACCTTGCACCCGGTCGCCGAAGTCGCGTCGGCGGACTGCTTGTTCAGCGCGTAGATGATGATCACCGCGGCGACCACGCCGATGATGATCCACGTCTTCTTCGCCAGGCCCAGGATCACGTCAGCTCCTCAGTACGGGAACCAGCCACGACCAGGGTAGGCAAACCTTGGCGGGCCGGACAGCCTCCGCCTTGCCAACCACCCGGAGGCGCCAACCGTGTCACCCGGCGGTGACGGCAGGTGACCACCCGGTAACGGCCGAGAAGCGCCGAAAAGCCCCCTTTCCGGGCATTTCGGCCGGAAAGGGGGCTTTTGACGGAGCCGGTGGATCAGCCCTGTGAGGCGATCTTCTTGGCCAGGTTCTCGTCCAGCGTGCCGAGGAACTCCTCGGTGGTCTGCCAGGCCTGGTCCTTGCCCACGAGCAGGGCGAGGTCCTTGGTCATCTTGCCGCTCTCGACGGTCTCGATGACGACCTGCTCCAGCGTGTTCGCGAAACCGACCAGCTCGGCGTTCGAGTCCAGCTTGCCGCGGTGCTCCAGGCCCCGGGTCCAGGCGTAGATCGACGCGATCGGGTTGGTCGAGGTCGGCTTGCCCTGCTGGTGCTGGCGGTAGTGCCGGGTGACCGTGCCGTGCGCGGCCTCGGCCTCGACGGTCTTGCCGTCCGGCGTGCGCAGCACCGACGTCATCAGGCCGAGCGAGCCGAAGCCCTGCGCGACCGTGTCGGACTGGACGTCACCGTCGTAGTTCTTGCACGCCCAGACGTAGCCGCCCTCCCACTTGAGCGAGGCGGCGACCATGTCGTCGATCAGCCGGTGCTCGTAGGTGATGCCCTTGGCGTCGAAGGCCGCCTTGAACTCGGTGTCGAAGATCTCCTGGAACACGTCCTTGAACATGCCGTCGTAGGCCTTGAGGATCGTGTTCTTGGTGGAGAGGTACACCGGGTACTCGCGGTCCAGGCCGTACTGCAGCGAGGCGCGCGCGAAGTCCTCGATGGACTTGCGGTAGTTGTACATCCCCATCAGGACGCCGCCGCCCTCGGGGAACTTCGCGACCTCGAACTCCATCGGCGCGGAGCCGTCTTCCGGGGTGTAGGTGATCGTCGCGGTACCGGGGCCGGGGACCTTGAAGTTGGTCGCCTTGTACTGGTCGCCGTGCGCGTGACGGCCGATGATGATCGGCTTCGTCCAGCCCGGCACCAGCCGCGGGATGTTCCGGATGACGATCGGCTCGCGGAAGATCACGCCGCCGAGGATGTTGCGGATCGTGCCGTTCGGCGAGACCCACATCTTCTTCAGGCCGAACTCCTCGACACGCGCCTCGTCGGGGGTGATGGTGGCGCACTTGACGCCGACGCCGTGCTGCTTGATGGCGTTCGCGGCGTCGACGGTGATCTGGTCGTCGGTGCGGTCCCGCTCCTCGATGCCCAGGTCGTAGTAGTCCAGGTTGACGTCCAGGTACGGGTGGATCAGCTTGTCCTTGATGAACTGCCAGATAATGCGGGTCATCTCATCGCCGTCGAGTTCGACGACGGTGCCCTGGACCTTGATCTTGGCCATGAGCAGCGGTGCTCCTTCCGCGGATCTTCGCGTTACTTCTTCGTCTCGCCGGTAGCGGTACAAGCGTACTGCTTAACGGAGCTGGATGGTTCCAGTAGTGGTCGGCATCAAGTCTCCAACAGCGGATTGTGGCCAGGCTCACCGGGCGGCGTGGCCCGCCCACCGGCTCACGTCAGCCGTCACGGTACGCGCGGCCTTTCCTGTCGGATGACCGCCCGACCTGCTGCGCTACCCGGATTTCGTAACGGACCGGGCTCGTTCCGCCGCCGGGTGCGGTGGGACCATCGACGCATGGGATTGTTCACCGTGTCGGAGGCGCGCGCCGAACTCGCCCGGCTGAGACCCGTGCTCGACGAACTGGTGCGCGTACGGGCCGACGCCGCCGAACTCGCCGCCGCGCTCCGGGTCGGCGGGCGCGACACCGACCTCGGTGGCCTGCCCGAATGGAAGGCCGCGCAGGCCCGGCTCGACGAGCTGATGACCGCCGTGCAGGCCACCGGCGCCGAGCTCAAGGGATTCGCGCCGCTGCTCGTGGACTTCCCGTCCGAGATGGACGGTGTGGACGTCCTGTTGTGCTGGCTCGAAGGCGACCGGGAACTGGCCTGGTACCACCGCACGGATCTGGGTTTCGCGGGACGCCGCCCGCTGCCGTGAAACGCGGCTAAGGTGGGCTGGTGAGCGACCCCACCATGGCCCAGCTGCACGACGAACTGGCCGGGACCTACGACGAGAACACCTTCCACGCGACCATCGCGGACGCGCTTGTCGACGGCCTCGCCGGGGAACCGGCGCCCGGGCTGCTGCTCGACGTCGCGGCGGGCACCGGCCACGCGGCGTTCGCGGCTCTGCGGCTGTCCCCGGGCAGGGTGCTCGCGGTGGACATTTCCCCCGGCATGATCGCGCAGGCCGAGGCCAAGGCGGCGACGCTGGATCCGGACCGCCGGATCACCTGGCAGGTCGGCTCCGCGGTGCCGATGCCCGCCGAAGACGGCAGCGCGGACGCCGTGCTCTGCGCGTCCGCACTGCATTTCCTCGGCGCGACGGCACTGCGCGACTGGCTGCGTGTGCTGCGGCCCGGCGGCGTCGCGGCCTTCAGCCTTCCGCTGGCGGCACGGTTTTCCCCGTCGGGGAAGTTCGCCGCGTTCGTCCCTGCCGATCTGCCGATCCCGGACACGGCCGAGGAAGCCGCCGCACTGGCCACCGGGGCCGGCTTCACCGACGTCGTCGCGCGCAGGCTGAACACCGAGGACGAACGTCCGCGCTCCGCCTTCGTCGTGCACGCCCGCGCGCCACGCTGATCCGGCTCGTCTCACTGTCCGAACCGGACCCCCGCGTCAATCCTTTATGGATGGTGTGGCCGGGTCTCAGGCCTGGAAACGGATCGTGGCACGGAAGGCAGGCTTGTCCGGCCCACCGCAGCGCTGATCGACGTCGGCGTCGAACGCCGTGAGCTTGCCCGTGGCGTCGCGCTCGATCCGGGCGACGGTGAAGTCCGCGTAGTCTTCCTTGCCGCAGCCGAAACCGTTGGACACCAGGAAAATTCCCGGAGTCGCGAGCGGCGCGTCACGCTGGCCGCGGAATCTCGCGCCCGGGTAGGTCCCCGGCCGCAGCACCGCGCCCCCGGCGTCGCTCAGCTCGATCCGGATGTAGTCGAAGCCGCCGTCCGCCTCGGCGTCCACCTTGACCACTCCGGCGTTCTCCCAGACGTTGATCTCCTGGGCGGGCGAAGTCCACTGGGCACTGCGGCCGTGTACCGGCCAGGCACCGTCCTCGGCAGTGAACGACAGGCTCGTCGACGGATCGGCCGACGCCGCCGGGATCGCGAGCGTGTTCGCGGCGGCGACCGCCGCGAACGTGAGCAGGGCACGGCGCAGCACGATGTTCATCGGATCCCCTCCTCGCCGCCACAATGGCGGCCCCTGATCCGATCCTGGCAGCACGCCGTCCCCGCCAGGTAGCCTCAACACCCTTTCGGCGCAACGACTTTCAGTCAACGGCACAGTCGGTCAACGGCACGGTCGGTCAGCGGCACAGTCCGGTCACCGATGCAACGTGGCGCCCTTGAGGATCTTGTCGACGGCGTTCTTCGGACCGTGCACCGCCAGCCCGGCGAGCGCGAGCTTCTCGCCCGGCACCGCGCGGACGGCGGCGCGGTTGTCGCGGTCGTTACCGGTGTGGAACAGCTCGTCGGTGAAGATCGAGATCCGCAGGCCGCGGCCGAGGGCACGGCCGTGCGCGGCGGCGAGCACGTCGGCGGACCCGGCGAAGACCATGACGGGCTGGCCGAACATCGGCAGGTAGCCGGCGCCGTCCGCGTCCTCGTAGGGCTCGCCGATGATCTCGGGCGTCGCGTGCGCGATGCCGCTGACCAGGAACGCGGTGACGTTGAGCCGTTGCCAGGACGCCAGGTCCTCCCGCAGGAGCACGGCGATCTTCGTGGGAAAGCGAATCGGTTCGGACATACCCGCAAGACTCGCCGCAGCGCGACCTCGGCGTCTTGTACGTTTTTCACATGAGGCCACGGATCTCCGCCTGGCGGCCGCCGGTGCCGGGCATCGCCGAGGTCTTCCACGCGCGCTTCGTCGAGCACTCCTACCCGGTGCACACCCACGACACGTGGACGCTGCTGATCGTCGACGACGGCGCGATCCGCTACGACCTGGACCGCCACCACCACGGCGCGCTCGGCGCGTCGGTGACGCTGCTGCCGCCGAACGTCGCGCACGACGGCAGGGCCGCCACCAGCCACGGCTTCCGCAAGCGCGTGCTCTACCTGGACACGTCGATTCTGGGCGAGGACCTGATCGGCGCGGCCGTAGACCACCCGAGCATGGCCGATCCGCTGCTGCGGACCCGCGTCCACCAGCTGCACGAGACGCTGGCACACCCGGCGGACGCCCTCGAAGCCGAAAGCAGGCTGGTCCTGGTCGCCGACCGCCTGCGCGACCACCTCGACCGCCCGCTCACCGGCGCCCCGCCCGCCAGGGGCGTCGCCGACGACCTCCGCGACCTGCTCGACGCGCACCTGCCCGACGCGCTGACCCTGCGCGAAGCCGCCGACGCCCTCGGCGCGCACCCGGCACACCTGGTCCGCGCCTTCGGCAGGCGGTTCGGCCTGCCGCCGCACCGCTACCTGACCGGCCGCCGCGTCGACCGGGCCCGCCGCCTCCTGCTCGCGGGGACGCCGGCCGCGGAAGCCGCGGTCCGCGCCGGATTCGCCGATCAGGCCCATCTGACCCGGCATTTCAAGCGCTATCTCGGTACGACCCCTGCGCGTTTCGCGGCAGGCTGACACTCGCAGCGGCACCGCAGACGAGCGAAAGCGTCCCGGTGCGGCTCGTGAGATGCTGTGCGCATGGCACGCGCACTGCACCTGACCGGCGACAAGGAAGCCGACGCCCTGCTGTCGAAGGACCCGTTCGCCCTGCTGACCGGGATGCTCCTCGACCAGCAGATCGCCATGGAGGTCGCGTTCATCGGCCCGAAGAAGATCGCCGACCGCATGGACGGGTTCGACGTCCGCAGGATCGCCGAGTCCGACATCGAGGAGTTCGTGGAGCTCTGCGTGACGCCCCCGGCGATCCACCGCTACGGCGGTTCGATGGGCCGCCGGGTGCACGCGCTCGCCCAGCACATCGTCGAGAACTACGACGGCAAGACCGATCGGATCTGGAAGCAGGGCAAGCCGGACGGCAAGGAAGTCCTCAAGCGGCTCAAGGCCCTGCCCGGCTACGGCGACCAGAAGGCCCGGATCTTCCTCGCGTTGCTGGGCAAGCAGCGCGGTGTCCAGCCCGAGGGCTGGCGCGAGGCCGCCGGGGCGTACGGCGACGAGGGTTCGCACCGCTCCATCGCCGACGTCACCAGCCCCGAGTCGCTCGCCGAGGTCCGCGCGTTCAAGAAGGCCGCCAAGGCGGCGGCCGCGAAGTAACACGGCTCCGCGCACCGCCGCCGCGGTGAACCGGTGGGTCCACTGTGGACGGCGGCGGTGCGGGGAAATCGCCTACAGTGCGCTCTGCAGCCGCTGGGACAGCAGCGAAACGAACCGCGCCGGGTCGGCCAGCTCGCCGCCCTCGGCCAGCAAAGCCATTCCGTAGATCAGCTCCGCGGTCTCCTTGAGCCCCTCGTCCTCCGGCCGCGCCTCGTGCGCGGTGCGCAGGCCGCTCACCAGCGGGTGCTCGGGGTTGAGTTCGAGGATGCGCTTGACCGGCGGCAGTTCCTGCCCCATCGCCCGGTACATCTTCTCGAGCGTCGGCGTCATGTCGTAGCTGTCGCCGACGATGCAGGCCGCCGAAGTGGTCAGCCGCGAGGACAGGCGCACCTCCTTGACGTTGTCCTCCAGCGCCGAGGACATCCACGTGAGCAGGTCGGCGAAGTCCTTCTGCCGCTGCTCGCGCTCGGCGGTCTTCTCCTCGTCGTCGGTGTCGAGGTCGACCTGGCCCTTGGCGACCGACTGGAACTGCTTCTCCTCGAACCCGGCGACGGCGTCGACCCACATCTCGTCGATCGGGTCGGTCAGGATCAGCACCTCGAACCCCTTGGCACGGAAGGCTTCCAGGTGCGGCGAGTTCTCGATCGCCTGCCGGGACTCGCCGGTCAGGTAGTAGATGTGCTCCTGACCGTCCTTCATCCGCTCGACGTATTCGCGCAGCGTGGTCGGCTTCTCGGCGTCGTGCGTCGAGGCGAACGAGCAGATGTCGAGGATGGCCGTGCGGTTCTCGGTGTCGTCGAGCAGCCCTTCCTTGACCGCGCGGCCGAACTCCTGCCAGAACGTCGCGTACTTTTCCGCCTCGGTGGACATCAGGGTCTTGACCGTGGAGAGGATCTTCTTGACCAGACGACGCCGGATCAGCTGGATCTGGCGGTCCTGCTGCAGGATCTCGCGCGAGACGTTGAGCGAAAGGTCCTGCGCGTCGACCACGCCCTTGACGAAGCGCAGGTACTCCGGCATCAGCGCTTCGCAGTCGTCCATGATGAACACGCGCTTGACGTAGAGCTGGACACCGCGCTTGCGCTCCCGCATGAACAGGTCCATCGGCGCGCGCGAGGGCAGGAACAGCAGCGCCTGGTACTCGAACGTGCCCTCGGCCTGCAGCCGGATCGTCTCCAGCGGGTCCTGCCAGTCGTGACTGACGTGCTTGTAGAACTCGTGGTACTCGTCCTCGCTCACGTCCGAGGACGGGCGGGCCCAGAGCGCCTTCATCGAGTTGAGCGTCTCGACCTTGGGCTCCGCGCGCTCCTCGCCCTCTTCGCCTTCCTTGCTCTCGGCGGCGGGCTCGGTGGTCATCCGGATCGGCCAGGTGATGAAGTCCGAGTACTTCTTGACGATCTCCCGGAGCTTCGCCACCGACGTGTAGTCGAAAAGGTGGTCCTCGACGTCGACCGGCTTGAGGTGCAGTGTCACCGCGGTGCCCTGCGGGGCGTCGGCGACCGGTTCGATCGTGTAGGTGCCCTCGCCTTCCGACTCCCAGCGGACGCCCTCGTCCGCCCCGGCCCGCCGGGTCACCAGCGTGACCTTGTCGGCCACCATGAAGCTGGAGTAGAAGCCGATGCCGAACTGGCCGATCAGGTCGCCGGAGGCGGCCGCGTCCTTCGCCTCCTTGAGCTTGGCGAGGAACTCGGCGGTGCCGGACTTCGCGATCGTGCCGATCAGGTTCACCACGTCGTCCCGGGACATCCCGATGCCGTTGTCGCGCACGGTGAGCGTGCGCTGCTCCGGATCGGTTTCGAGCGTGATGTGCAGGTCATCGGTCTCGGCCTGCAGGTCCTTGTCCTGGAACGCCTCCAGCCGGAGCTTGTCCAGCGCGTCCGAGGCGTTCGAGACCAGTTCCCGCAGGAACGTGTCCTTGTTCGAGTAGATCGAGTGGATCATCAGCCGCAGCAGCTGCCGCGCTTCCGACTGGAACTCCAGCGTCTCTGCCGACGTCGTCACCTACGTCCCCTCCCAGCGATAACCGCTCTTACCGGCCCGACATCTTAGCGAACCAGACGACGTCCGGTTCGCCGCGCGGTACCGGGACCACGGCCACCCGGACGTCGGCGAACCGCGATCGCAGCCGCTCGGTGAACGACGGCGCCGCGCCGGCGCTCCACACCGCGAGCACGCCCCCGGGCCGGAGCCGCTCGGCGAGACCGTCCACACCGGACTCGCCGTACAGCGCGGCGTTCCCGTCCGTGACTGTCCATTCAGGACCATTGTCGATGTCGAGGCACAGCGCGTCGAAGGTTTCGCCGGTTTCCCGCAGCCAGGCAACGAGATCCGCCTCGACGACGGTGACCCGCGGGTCGGCGAGCGCGTCTTCGTGCACCGTCCGCAAAGGACCGCCGCGGTTCCACGTGATCACCGCGGGCTCACGTTCCACGACGACGGCCTCGGCCACGTTCGGGTGATCGAGGGCCGCCCGCAGCGAGAACCCGACGCCGAGACCGCCGATCAGGATGCGCGCCCCCGGCGCCAGCGCGTCCGCCGCGCCGGTCACCAGGAGCCGCTCCGACTCGCCGTTGCGGGTGTCCATGAGGAACACCCCGTTCGCGATGACCTCGAACGCTTCCCCGTCACGCCGCAGCACCAGCTCCCCACCGCGGCCTCGCACCACATCGACCACTTCCGCCACGCACGGACCTTCTCACAGCAGCCCGGCGAGCTTGTACAGCACCAGGCTCCCGGCCACCGCGACGTTCAGGCTGGCTCCCGTACCGGCCATCGGGATCTCGACCACGGTGTCGAGCGGGTCCAGCGCCTCGGGCGGGAGGCCGTGCTGTTCGTGCCCGAGCACCGCGATCGTCCGGCCGCGCGTTCCCGCGCCAGCCAGGTCATGCACCCAGCGCGCACAGGCCGGACGGCGCAGGACGTTCTGTCACGGCGCAGCGCCGCGGCGCAATGCCTCCGGGACCCGCAAACCTCGGTACCACAGGACAAGCGCCGACGGCGTCACACGTGCGGAGCAGGATGCCGAGGTTCGCGCCGCAGGTCTAGGACTCGTGAGCGTTTTCGCCCGTCAACGGTCCGCAACGCTCACGAGTCTGGGTGAGCACCCGGCCAGGCGACCCATCGGCCCTGTACGGACTCCTTCCCGCTTTTACTGCGCCGTTCGTTACCAATCCGACGGCAGCCACGGCGGAAACGGGTACCGACGAGCAGATCGGTCACCGAACGTATCCGCCTACTTTCGGTCGGATTGGTAACCTGGAACACGCGGAGGTGAAGCCCAATGCACGCGATGGTAGGAGACGAGATCCAGGTCCATGGCCGCACCGTGGGATCCGCCGAACAGCGCGGCGAGATCCTCGAGGTGCGGGGCAAGAACGGGGAACCGCCGTATCTGGTCCGGTTCGCCGACGGGCACGAAGCCCTGGTGTATCCCGGCCCCGACTGCGAGGTACAGGCACACACCGGCTGACCGGCGCCCTCAGCTCGATACCGCCACCTCCTCCCGGGCGGTGGCGGTACGGGCGCGCCAGCCCACCACGATGACCACGGCGGCCACCGCGGTCAGCACCGCCGCGACCTCGGGCAGCAGGATCGGCCCGCCGATGTCCAGCACCACCCCGCCGACGACGCCGGACAGGCCGACGCCGAGGTAGATCGCGGACGCGTTGAGCGAAAGCGCCAGCCCGGCGTGCACCGGCGACAGCTCGATCAGGCGGTGCTGTACCGGCGGGTTGAACGACCAGGTGCACAGGCCCCACAGGAACATCACGATGCCCGCGCCGACGGCCGTGCTCGCGATCAGCGGCAGCAGCGCCAGCACCACGGTGAGCCCGGCGACCACGGCGAGCAACGGCCGCCGCGCGCCCCAGCGGTCGGTGACGCGGCCGCCGGCGAAGTTGCCGATCGCGCCGCCGATGCCGTAGCAGAACAGCAATACCGTCACGGCCGTGCCGTGCAGCCCGGCCGTGGTGGCCAGCACGGGTGAGATGAACGTGTACACGGTGAAGGCCGCGAGACAGGCGAGCACGGTTGTCACCAGCATCGCCAGGACCCGGGTGTCCCTGGCGACGGAGAAGCGCTCCGCGAACCGCACCGGAGGCGGTGGCGCGACCTTCGGCAGCGCGAACCGGACCGCGACCGCCCCTGCCAGCGAGAATGCCCCGACCAGCGCGAACACGGTCTGGTACCCGAGCTGCTGGGACAGCAGGCTGCCCAGCGGAACGCCGAGGATGGTGGCGATGGTGAGCCCGCCGAACACGAGCGCCACCGCGCGGCCCCGCCGCTCGGGCGCGGTGAGCTCGGCGGCGACCGCGCTGGCCGCGGGCGTGAACACGGCCGCCCCGATCGCGGTGACGACCCGCGCGGCCAGCAGGGTGTAGTACTCCGGCGCGAGCGCGGCCAGCACGTTGCCGACCGCGGTGACGACGAGCGCGCCGACCAGGACGGCACGCCGTTCCCAGCGCCCGGTGAGCGCGGCGAACAGTGGGGAGCCGATCGCGTACGCGACGGCGAAGGCGGTGACCAGTTGCGCCGCGGTGGTGGCGGAGATGTGCAGTTGCGTGGTCAGCGCCGGGAGCAGCCCGGCGACGACGTACCCGCTGGTGCCGACGGCGAACGTGCCGAGCGCGAGCACGGACGTTCTCGCCTGCTTCACCGGCGGTGCCGGCGGTGCTGCCGTGGAGACGGTGGCCATGAGGTGGATCCCCCAACAAGCATAGTTCGATAGCTGTCGTAGTACGAAGATCACCGTACTACGCGGCACCGACAATTTCGATGACTGTCGTACTATGGGACCGTGAACAGCGCCGTACCCCTGACGCCGATCGTCCATCCCGACCGCGCCGAGCTGACGATCGAGGCCCTGCTCCGCGCACTGGCCGACCCGATCCGCCTGGCGATCGTGCGGCAGGTCGCGAACACCGAGGGCGAGGTCGCGTGCGGCGCGTTCGACGTCCCCGTGACGAAGTCCACACTGACCCACCACCTGGGAATCCTGCGCCAGGCGGGCGTCCTCGCCAGCCGCCAGGACGGCACGACGCGCTACAACTCGTTGCGGCGCAACGATCTTGACGTCGTCTTCCCCGGGCTGCTCGACGCGGTGCTGGCCGCACCCCACCACCCTTGATCGGCCACGTGGGCGGGCTCACGCGAAACCGGGATGACAACGGCACCCCTCGTGGGTTGAACTGAACGCGGGACAGCACGCGACGTCGGGGCCGCTGAAGCTGTCTTCCTTTTTGCCAGCCGACTAAATCGATTCAGACGCCGCCACGGACACTGTGGCGAAGCCTGGTCTGAGAAATCGTTTACCCAGGGAAGGAGAGCCGTGCCCGTCGCGCTGCTCGCGCTCGCCATCGGTGCCTTCGGCATCGGGACAACCGAGTTCGTCATGATGGGTGTGCTGCCCCAGGCCGCCGCCGACTTCGGGGTGTCCATCCCGACCGCGGGCTACCTGATCTCCGGCTACGCGCTCGGTGTCGTGGTCGGTGCGCCGCTGCTCACCGCGGCCGCCGTCCGGCTGCCGCGCAAGACGATGCTGCTGGCCATGATGGGCCTGTTCACCCTGGGCAACGCGTTGTTCGCGTTGTCGCCCAACCAGGAGTTCGGCGTGGCGTTCCGCTTCCTCGCCGGGCTGCCGCACGGCGCGTTCTTCGGTGCGGGCGCGGTGGTCGCGTCGAGCCTGGCCAAGAACGGCCAGCGCGCGAAGGCCGTGTCGATGATGTTCCTCGGCCTGACACTGGCCAACGTCGTCGGCGTGCCGCTGGGCACCCTGCTCGGGCAGCGGGTCGGCTGGCGCGCGACGTTCGGTGTCGTCGCGGTGATCGGCCTGGTCGCGATCGCCGCGATCGCGAAGCTCGTGCCGCACCAGGGCAGGCCGGCGGAACCCTCGCTGCGCAGCGAACTCGGCGCGTTCCGCCGTCCGCAGGTGTGGCTGGCGCTGGCGATCGTGATGTTCGGCCTCGGCGGTGTGTTCGCCTGCCTGTCCTACATCGCTCCGATGCTGACCGACGTCGCGGGCTACTCGCCGTCGAACGTCACGGTGCTGCTCGCGCTGGCCGGGGTCGGCATGACGATCGGCAACCTGCTGGGTGGACGGCTCGCGGACCGGGCGCTGATGCCGAGCCTGTACGTCGCGCTGCTCGGGCTCGCGTCGGTGCTCGGGATCTTCACGGTGACCGCGCAGGGCAAGGTCGGCGCGGCGATCACGATCTTCTTCGTCGGCGTCGCCGGGTTCATGATCGGCCCGATGATGCAGGCGCGGATCATGGAGAAGGCGGGCGGGACGCCGTCGCTGGTGTCGGCGGCGGTGCAGTCGGCGTTCAACATCGCCAACTCGATCGGCGCCTACCTGGGCGGCCTGGTGATCGCGGGCGGTCTCGGCCTGGTCGCTCCGAACTGGGTCGGCGCGCTGCTCGCCGTCCTCGGCCTTTCCATCGCGGCGGTGTCCGGCGGCCTGGACCGCCGCGAGTCCCGCCTCGCCCCCGCGATGGCCTCCTGACCCCGCGTGTGCTGAAGGGGACTTTCCTCGCATTTTGATGCGAGTAAAGTCCCCTTCAGCTCATCCTGCGAGACAAAGGTCCCCTTCAGGAAGAGCCGCCGAAGGGGCCGCCGATGATGGTCAGCGCCACGAAGAGGATGAGCACCGACAAGGCCGCGTAGGTCAGGACGTCGACGGGCTTGCCGCGGATGGCGAGCAGCCCCGCCTTCTCGGTGGGCAGGATCCCGCGGAGCAGGCCGGCGAGCAGCAGCGCGCCGCCGATGAGCACCGCGCCCTCCCGCCAGTGGTACTGGAAGATCCGCAGCGCGGCGACCGCGACGACGAGCAGGACCAGCGCGAACGGCAGGTGCTCCCGCGGTGTGCGGCGGACGCTCCGGTGTCCGGCCACGGCCATCAGCCCGCGACCGAACGTTCCGCGGCCTCGACCACGTTGCTGACCAGCATCGCCCTGGTCATGGGGCCGACGCCGCCGGGATTGGGCGACAGCCAACCGGCGACCTCGGCAACGCCGGGGGCGACGTCGCCGGTCAGCTTGCCGTCGACGTGCGAGACGCCGACGTCGAGCACCGCGGCACCGGGTTTGACCATTTCGGGGGTGATGATCCCGGGCACGCCGGCGGCGGCGATGACGATGTCGGCGCGGCGGACCTCGGCGGCGAGGTCGCGGGTGCCGGTGTGGCAGAGCGTCACCGTGGCGTTCTCGCTGCGCCGGGTCAGCAGCAGCCCGAGGGTGCGGCCGACCGTGATCCCCCTGCCGATGACGGTGACCTGCGCGCCGTTGATCGGGACGTCATGCCGCTTGAGCAGCTCGATGATCCCGTACGGAGTGCACGGCAGGGCGCCCCGCTCGCCGAGCACCAGGCGGCCGAGGCTGACCGGGGCGAGGCCGTCGGCGTCCTTGGCCGGGTCGATGCGGTCGAGCACCCGGCCGGGGTCGAGGTGCTTCGGCAGCGGCAGCTGGACGATGTAGCCGTGGCACGCCGGGTCGGCGTTGAGCTCGTCGATGACGGCTTCGAGCTTGTCCTGGGTGATGTCACCGGGCAGATCGCGGCGGATCGAGTTGACGCCGATCTTCGCGCTGTCGGCGTGCTTCATCTTCACGTACGCGTGGGAGCCGGGGTCGTCGCCGACCAGCACCGTGCCCAGCCCGGGGGTCACCCCCCGCGCGGCGAGCGCCGCCACTCGCGGGCGCAGCTCCGCGAAGATGGCGTCCTTGGTGGCCTTACCGTCGAGAACCTTGGCCGTCATGGGCACCATTCTGGCAAAGCGCGCCCGGCCGCCTCCCCGCGCGTCGTTCCCGGCTTTCGACGGGCTCTCCCGATATCGTGACGCGGACACCGGGCTCACCCACCCGCGATCATGACGTGATGCAGGACACTCCGCATACGCCGAGGTCAGCGGGCGTGTCCGGCTGCCGGAGGGCGGCAAAACCCACATGCGGGGTGCACACGCGCGCGCGAACAGTCAAAATGTCTCCGTGGCACAACCGACGACGCAGTTGAACGCGACGGAGCAGGACACCCTGGTCAAGCAGATCGGCCTCGCCCTGCTGCGCGCCGCCCCGCGCGATTGGCGCAAGGTGACCGCGGAGTACCGAGCCGTCGGCAGATACCACGAGCTGACCGGGGAGATCATCACCGAGGACGGCACCGCGCAGGAGTGGGTCGCCACCCACGACATCGCGACGCTGTTCGGGCGCCTGCGTGCCGGGATGTACCGCGACGGCCGTGGCACCTGGTTCAACGCGCGCTACCAGCTCGACCACCCGTCCAGTTACAACCTCGAGTACAACCGCGACGAACCGCAGTGGGACCTCGCGCCGCCGCCGCAGGCGTACTCCGACGAGCTGAGGATGTTCCCGCGCACCGAGGAGAACGTGCCGGACTGGCTGATCCGCCGCATGTCGGGTCTCGGTCCCGAACTGCCCGGCCCGCACTTCCGGATCGCCCGGATCTTCGACACGATCGGCCCGGCGGGCCGTCCGGTGATCAACCGCCCCGACCTCGAGGTCGAGGAACAGGACCGGCTGCTGGAGTACCTCGACCACGCGCCGCTGGTGGTCACCGAGCGCGGCTACGACATCGACCGGCTCGCCCAGACGCCGGAGGCCACCGTCCCGGTCGCGTTCCACAGCGACGGGCAGTGGATCTGGCCCGCGGCGGTCAACTTCTACCTGCGCACCTACGGCGTCTCGCCCGAATCGGACCTGATCGAGCACATCCGGTCCGTCGGTTTCGCGCTGCCGCCGGTCGACGACGCGACGCTGCAGGCCGCCGGCGCGTACCTCACGCGGGGCAACCAGCCGCCGCAGCAGCGCCCCGGCGGACCGCCCCCGCAGGCCGCGCCGCCGCCCCCGCCGGTGGCTCCGCAAGCGTTTGCGCCTCCGGCGCCGCCTGCTCAGGACGGCCCCCCACCCGTCGAGCCGCCCGCCGCCGCGCAGGCCGCTCCGGTGGTCGAAAGCCCGCTCGCCGTGCACGCCCCGTCTGCCGAGCCGCCCGCGGCCGGACAGGCCGAGCCGCCGTTCGAGGAAACGTTCGAGCCACAGCACGACTACGCGGATTCCGCGCATGACGAGCAGGCCGGGGACTACGCCGAGCACTACGACGACGAGGCGTACCACCAGCACGAGGAGTTCGACGACCGGTTCGCCGACGAGCACGAGCACGAGCCGGAGGAACCGGCCGCGCACGCGGCGCACAGCGCCCAGAGCAACGGCTCCTCGCCCGAGCCGGGACACCACCCCGATCTCGGCGAGACCGAGGAGTACTCCCCCGCCGCGGCCCACGAGGACGGAGACACGGGCCCGGTCCAGCAGGTGCCCTCGGAGCCGGTGGGTGCCCATGAGGAGCCCGAGGCCTACGACCCCGGCCCGCCGACCATGATCGCGGAGCCCGGTATCGCCGGTGTGCCGCCGGTGCCCGGCCCGCTGCCCGTGGCCGAGCCGGAGCAGCCGCCCGCTCCCCTGGCGACGCCGCAGCGCGAGCAGCAGTCCGGGCCGCGCCGGGCACTGCGCGAAGAGCCGCGCCGGGCCCAGCCCGAAGAGCGTCATCCAGTGCCCGCGCTGGCGGATCTGCGGGAGAAGCTGGACGAGCTCGGCGTGCCCGCCGACGGCTATCGGCTGGGCGAGCCCGCCGAACACGGCTGGAGTGTCGAACAGGTCGAAGAGGGCTGGCGCGTCGGCTGGTACGACGGCGAGCTGAGCAACCCGGCGGTCTTCGGGGACCCGGAGGACGCCGCCGCGTTCATGCTCGGCAAGGTGCTGCTCAACCCGAACGGTCACGTGGCCGCGCCACCCCCGCCGCCGCCCGCCGAGCCGGAGCCCGCGCAGCCGGACCCGGCGGACGCCCCGCCGCCCCCGGTGCTGGCGACGCTGTCGCCGGAGATCGCGACCGGCTCGCACCCGATCCCGCCACGCGAGCCCGCGCCCGTGCGGGAACCCGTTCCACCGCGGGAGGCGATTCCCGCCCAGGAGCAGACCGCGTTCACCACGGCCGAGGAACTGCTCGGGGACGACCCGCTCGACGAGCCGGCGCCGCCCGGGCGTCCGCAGGCACCCCCTGCCCCCGCGCTGAGCGGACAGGTGACTCCGCCGCCCCCGCCCGCACCGCCGAGGCGCGAGCCGCCCGCCGCGGCGCCGACAGCGGTCGTCCCGGTTCCGCCACCGCCCGCTCCGCGCCGCGAAGCGCCCGTGCGGGCCGCCGCGCAGGGTGCCGCCGCTTCCGGCGGTGGCGGCGGGAACCAGCAGTGGCCGATCGCCCCGATGGCCGGGGAACCGCCGCTGACGTTGTTCCGTGGCAAGGAGTTGCGGGAGCTGCCCGCGGGCAGCGAGCTGGACCGGTTCGGCGGGCCGAGCGGGAACCTGACCTACGCCGCGGGCACGCCGTTCGAGGAGCGTTCGCTCGTGCCCGAGTGGGTCAACCGCCCGTACCACGTCTACCGCGTGCAGCGTCCGCTCGAAACGCTCGCCGGCGTCGCGATCCCGTGGTTCAACCAGCCCGGCGGCGGGTCGGCGTACCTGCTGCCCGCGTCGATCGAGGAACTGCTGGCCGAGGGCGACCTGATCGAACTCGACCCTGGCGAACCCCCGGTGGACTGATCCGGCTTCGCCGAACGGGGCACGCGAGCAATCGCGTGCCCCGTTTCTCTTGGGCTACTTGACGATCAGGCCGTGCGCGGCGGCATACGCGACCGCCGTCTCGGGATCGACGTAGACACCGGCGAGGTCGGCCTGCACGAGCCCGTTCGCGTCCAGGATCGCGCCGCGCAGATCCGCGCCGGACAGTTTCGCGTCGCCCAGCCGCGCGCCGGTCAGGTCGGAGCCGCGCAGGTCCGCGCCGGTGAGATCGGCCTCGATCAGGCTGACCTCGCGCAGCCGCAGCCCGGACAGGCCGAGTTTGCGCAGCCGCGCCCGTGCCAGCGACGCCAGTGACAGGTCGCATTCGGTCAGCGCGATGCCGATGAACCAGCAGTCCACAAAGGACGAACCGAGCAGCGAACAGGAAGTCCACCGGCTTTCGCCGAGCGCGGTCCGCTCGAACACGCAGGAGCGGAACGCCGACGCGTCGTGCCGGGAGCCGCTGAGATCGGCCCCGGAGAAGTCGCAGTCGTCGAACGTGCAGCCCCTTGTCCGCAGCCCGCGCAGGTCGGCATCGGTGAAATCGCAGCCGGTGAAATGACGTTTTTCCCACCACTGTCCGGAAAGCACGGCCTCGCGGTAGTCTTCGGCGGTCTCGGTGGTCACCCGGCAAGGATGACACATCGCTACCGGACGCGGTCACGCCTTACGCGGAACGATGTCCGCGCTCTGCACGTATTCCATGGCGGCGATGTACTTCGGGTCCCGCATCCGGCGCTCCATCTCCGGATAGTCGAGGTCCTCCAGCCGCGTCTGGATCCACCACAGGTTCCCGAACGGATCGAGCACACGGCCGACACGGTCGCCGAAGGCCAGTTCGGTCTGCTTCGTCACCTCGGTCGCCCCGGCCGCGAGGGCTTGGCGTTGCGTGGCTTCGCTGTCCTCGACGTACAGCCGCAGGAAGGCGGGTGTGTCGATCCACTCGTCCAGCGCGTCGAACATCATCACGACGGCGTCGCCGATGCGGACCTCGGCATGCCCGATCCTGCCGTCCTCGCCGGTCACCCTGCCCAGTTCCTCGGCACCGAAAGCACGCTTGAGAAAGTCGATCAGCGCGGCGGTGTCCCGGGAGATGATCCACGGGGTGACCGTGGTGTATCCGGCGGGGATCGGGCCGGCGGCGGGGTGGGTGGTCATCGGTGGCTCCTTCGTCCGTGGTCTGGTGCGGACCACGCTAGAAGCCATATAGGACAGAAAACGTCCGTTAGATATCCGGTTCCGTGGTGCTCTTGAGCCGCTCTGCCAACGCGGCGGTGCGCTCGGAGGCGAGCAGCCGCCGGTACGCGGCTTCCTGCAGTTCGCCCAGCGACCCGACTTCGGCCCGCAAGCCGCGGATACGCGAACGCATCCGCGGCCGCGAACGCCGGGGGTGCCACAACAGGGCGAGCAGCAGCCCGGTGGCGGACTTCCGGTAGCTCACGCACGCGGCGAGGAGTTCGGCGGTCGCCGCCCCGAGCGGATTGCCGGCCTCGGCGTCGATCAGCCGGAGCACCTCGCATTCCAGCTCGCGCTCGTACGCGCCCGCGGCGAAGTCCATCGCGACGCGCGGGATCCCGGCGGCCAGTGCGGCCACCATGTACGTCGCGAGCGCCTTGCGAAACGCGGAATCCGCCGAGGCTTCTTCGCCGAGTCTCACGCTGAGACCGAGTTCGGCGGCAATGGACCGAGGTCGCCCGGGAACCGGCGGGATCGGCGCGGCACCGGGTGCGAGCGCACACACGCTGCCGGGTACGGCAGCCACCGTGTAGAGCGCCTCCATCACCGTGCCACGCAGTTGGCGGCGTTCCTGGTGCTTGGCGAAGTAGTTGGTCACGACCGCCCCGACGGCGCCGCCCGCGGTCGTGTACGCGAGTTCGACGAGACCGGGCATCAGCCGGCGTGCTCCCGGTCGTGCCGGTCCTGGGCGGCGAGGACGGCGCTCCCGTTGTCCTCGATCCACCGCACGAGATCACCGAGCGGCCGCATGACGCTGCACCCGAGTTCGGTGAGGGTGTAACTCACCTTCGGCGGTGTGGACGGCTCGACGGTGCGCTCGACGAGGCCGTCGCGGACCAGGATCCGGAGCTTCTGCGTCAGTACCTTTTCGCTGATGCCGTCGACCTTGTCGCGGAGTTCGTAGAACCGCAGCGTACCGTCGCGCAGCGCGGCGAGGATGAGCGTCATCCACCGGCTGGTGAGGTTCTCGACGATCATGCGCCCGGGGCACGCGCTGGTGAACACGTCACCCACGGGGACCGAAACACCCTTGCCCATCTGCGCACCTCCCGGTCGGTAGGGAGCCTACCTGAAGGTAGGTCCTTACCAAAGGAAAGCCGATATGGTTGTCTGGCCCTGCCGGCGGAACCGCCGGATTTCCTTGGTACGACGGAGGAATCCATGAGCCAGTCAACACCGGTCGCCGTGGTCAGCGGCGCGAGCCGTGGTGTCGGGGCGGCAACGGCCCGGGAGCTCGCGCGACGCGGCCACCACGTGATCGTCAACTTCCACAGCAACGCCGAGGCCGCCGCCGGTGTCGTCAAAGCGATCGAAACGGCGGGCGGAAGCGCGGAGGCGATCCAGGCGGACGTGTGCGACGAGCAGCAGGTGTCGGAACTGGCCGAGCGCGTCCGTACCGCCCACGGCCGCGTCGATGTCCTGGTGTGCAACGCCAACACCGCGCAGCCGCCACTCGAACCGCTCATCTCGCTGCCGTGGGAGGTTTTCGCCGAGAAGGTCAACAACGAGCTGTCCGGCGTGTACTTCCTGACCCAGCGCGTGCTGGCGATCATGCGGGAGCAGCGCTCCGGGCGGATCGTCTACGTTTCGAGCACCGCCGCCGACGACGTCGGCGGTTCCATCGCGCATTCCACCGCGAAGGCGGCGCTCAACACGTTCAGCCGGCACATCGCCGCCGACGCCGCCCAATACGGCGTCACGGTGAACACGGTCTCGCCCGGCGCCGTCGACACCGACGCGACCGCGGAGGTGATCACCGATGGCGTCCGGCACTACCTGCGGGAGCACTCGGCGCTCGGCAGGGTGCTCACGCCCGAAGACATCGCGCGCACGATCGCGCTGGTGGCCGGCGACGGTTTCGGTGCGGCGACGGGACAGATCATCCGCGTCGACGGCGGCCGTGACGTGCTGGAGCAGAAGCTCGGCGGGGTGCGGGCCGTACTGACGAAGCCCGTTTGAGCACGGTCAGCGGAAGTCCCGGGATTTCGACGGGATCCGCATCGGCAGCGGCTCGAACCGTTCGGCGAGCACGTTGATCACCCCGTCGACCTTCTCCACCATGCCGTGGACCAGCAGCGCGGAACTGGACCGGGCCACCCGGTGATAACGCTGCCAGACGTGGCGGGTGCAGACGACGTTGACCATGCCGGTCTCGTCTTCGAGATTGAGGAAGGTGATCCCGCCCGCGGTCCCCGGCCGCTGGCGATGCGTCACCGCGCCGCCCACCAGGACGTGGCTGCCGTGCCCGTGCTTCGCCAGCCGCTCGGCCGAAAGCACGCCGAGTTCGTCGAGCCGGTCACGGATGAACTGGGTCGGGAAGCTGTCCGGGGACAGCCCCGTCGCCCAGACGTCCGCGGCCGCGGTGTCCATTTCGGACATTCCGGGGAGGGTGGGGGCGTGGACGCCGGCCGAGGTGCCGGGGAGTTTCTCCGGGCGGTCCTCGGCGGCCGCGCCCGCCGCCCAGAGCGCCTCACGGCGTTCGAGGTCGAAGCAGGCGAACGCCCCGGCCGTGGCCAGCGCTTCGACCTGTGGGCGGGTCAGCCGCACGCGCCGCGCGAGATCGGACATGCTCGCGAACGGACCGCCGTCCACGCGCTCGGCCACGATCGTCTTGGCCAGTTCCTCGCCGATCGTGCGTACCGTGCCGAGCCCGGTACGGACGGCGTGCAGTTCTCCCCCGTCCGGCAAGGGTTCCAGCGTCGCGTGGGGCAGGCTGCGGTTGATGTCCGGACCGTGCACGACGACCCCGTGCCGCCGCGCGTCGGCCACGAGCGACTGCGGCGAGTAGAACCCCATGGGCTGCGCGCGCAGCAGGCCGGCGCAGAACGCGTCCGGATGATAGAACTTGAAGTAGGCACTGGAAAACACCAGATGCGCGAAGCTCAGCGCGTGGCTTTCCGGGAAGCCGAAGTTCGAGAACGCCTTGAGCTTGCCGAAGATCTGCTCCGCGAGTTCGGGTTCGACGCCCTTCGCGGTCGCGCCGTCGAGGAACCGCCGCCGCAGCCGCTCCATCTTCTTCTCGGACCGTTTGGCGCCCATCGCGTGCCGCAACTGGTCGGCCTCGGCGGCGGTGAAGTCCGCGACGTCGAGGGCGATCTGCATCATCTGCTCCTGGAACAGCGGCACACCGAGGGTTTTCTCGAGCGCCTTCTTCAGGAGCGGGTGGTCGTACTTCACCTCCTCCTTTTTGCTCTTACGGCGGATGTACGGGTGTACTGAGCCACCTTGGATCGGCCCCGGCCGGATCAAGGCCACTTCGACGGCGAGTTCGTAGAAGTCATCCGGTTTCAGCCGCGGCAGCGTGGCCAGCTGGGCCCTGCTCTCCACCTGGAACACACCGATCGCATCGGCACGGTGCAGCATTTCATAGATGTTCCTGTCTTCGAGGTCCAGTTCGGCGAGGTCGATTTCCAAGCCTTTGTATTCCCGGACCAGGTCGAGCATGTAGTGCAGCGCGGAGAGCATGCCGAGACCGAGCAGGTCGAACTTGACCAATTTCGCCGCGGCACAGTCGTCTTTCTCCCACTGCAGCACACTGCGGTTCTCCATCCTTGCCCATTCGATGGGGCACACCTGGCTCACCGGCTCGTCACAGATCACCATCCCGCCGGAGTGGATTCCGAGATGCCGCGGGAAGTCTTCGAGTGCGTAGGCGAGCTGGACGACCTCTTCCGGGATGTCGTGGTCGTGGTCTTTCTCGGTGTCGTGCAACGCACCCCAGCGGTCGATCTGCTTGCTCCAGGCGTCCTGTTGCCCGGGTGCGTACCCCAGCGCACGCGCGGCGTCGCGCACCGCCGAGCGCGCGCGGTAGGTGATCACGTTCGCGACCTGAGCGGTGCGCAACCGGCCGTACTTCCGGTAGACGTGCTGAATGGCTTCCTCACGGCGATCCGATTCGATGTCGAGATCGATGTCCGGATAACCGTCACGGTCCGGAGCGAGAAACCGTTCGAAGAGCAGATTGTAGCGAACCGAGTCGACCTTGGTGATCCCCAGCGCGTAACAGACCGCCGAATTCGCCGCCGATCCACGTCCTTGACACATGATGTCGTTGCGGCGGCAGAAATCGACGATATCGTGCACGATCAGGAAGTAGCCGGGAAACCCCAGTTCCTCGATGATCGCCAGCTCGTGCTTGATCTGACGATACGCCCTGTCCTCGTAGTCCTTGCCCTTGAAGTACTTCTCCGCGCCCGCGTAGGTGAGATCACGCAAATGCGTCGCCTCGGTCGCACCGGAGGGAACCTCGAACGGCGGCAGTTTCGGTTCGAGCAGTTCGAGGTCGAAGGCGCACTCCTGCCCCAGCAGCGCCGAGCGTTGCACCGCACCGGGATAGCGTTCGAAGAGCTTCGCCATCTCCGCACCCGAACGCAGGAACGCCGTCGTGGCCGGCAGCAGCCAGCCTTCCATCTCCTCGATACTCCGCCGGGCCCGGATCGCCGCCAGCGCTTCGGCCAGCTTTCCCCTTTCCGGCCAGGGATAGTGAGCACCAGTCGTGGCCACCGTCGGCACCCCGTACTCCCGCGCCATCTCCGTGAGGAGATCGTTGTACATACAGTCACGCGGTAACCCGTGATAGGTCAGTTCGACATAGACGTTGTCCTTGCCGAAAAGGTCGATGAGCTCCACCAGGCGCGCGGCCGCCGCCGCGGGCCCCTCCTCGACCAGCGCCGAACGCACCGGCCCCTTGCGGCACCCGGTGAGTACGACACAGTTTCCCGCCACCTCTTCGGCGACCGCCTCCAGCTGGTAGACCGGCCGCCCCTTCTCCGCACGGAAATCCGGCGAGACATCCGTTCTGTCGTATCCGTGCAGCTGGCCCGCGGTGATCGCCCGGCAGAGGCTGCGATATCCCGTGGCCTCCCTGGCCAGTACCAGGAGGTGCTCACCTTCGGGGTCGGCGATCCCGTTCTGTGGCCCGGAAAGCCCGATGCTCAGCTCCGCGCCGTACACCGTGGCCATGCCGAGTTCCTTCGCCGCTTCGGCGAACCGCACCGCTCCGTACATGCCGTCGTGGTCGGTGATCGCGATCGCGTCCAGCCCGAGCCGGGCGGCTTCCTCCACCAGCTCCTCCGGATGACTTGCCCCGTCGAGGAAGCTGAAGTTGGAGTGACAGTGCAGTTCGGCATAAGGAATCCGGACCCCGCTCCCCGCGTCTTCGACGCCTCTCAGGGGCGGCGGGTCTTTCGGCCGCTGCCGGTTCTCCCCGCGACCGCCCCATTCCCCGGTGACATCGCCCAGCTGTGCCCCCGAGAGCGCGCCGGCGAGATCCTTCCAGGGGACCGGCGGGTTGTTCCAGCTCATCGGATCACCAGTTCTCCGGGGAAACCCGGGGTACGGGAATCGGCAGCGACGGCACGAAGTCCTCGGGGAGGTCCCGGACCTGTCGCTGCGGGGGTATCCCCGGCTCCGCCCGCAGCCGGTCCCGCATGCTCCTCCGGTGTTCTTCGTCCATGGTCAGTCGTACATCCCTTCCACTGTCCACACGGGATTTTCGGTACCCGAGCACCGCACCAGCACGGCCTCTTCACCCTCGTTCCGATCGCCGGCGAGCAGCAGCTGGACACGGGCACCCCTGGTGCCGGCGGGTAGCAGCGCCCAATCGATGATTTCCCTGGTACCAGTGGAAAAGCTGATCCTGTGTGGCGTGGCGGTGACGCACAGCCGCGCGGTGATCCCCACTGCCCGGCCCGTTTCGTCCACAACCTGTGCGGGCAAAGGCTGTTCCAGTACTGTCGCGGGAGATATCGAAGGCATCTTCTCGTCCCAGCGGCCGTCCGCCGGGCTCGGCTCGTGCCGGTCGCCCCACGGCACGTTCCGGACCCGATCGGCCGGGCCGAAGCCGCCGTCGAGAACGGCGGTGAGCACCCCTTCCGGGCCGAGCAGGCCCTGGATCCTGGCGAACGCCCGGCCCGCCCGCTCGGTGGCGACGGCGTCGTCCTCCTCCAAACCCGTGAAGCCACCGGCCTTGCCCCGCCACAACCCGAGTTGCAGGGAGCGTCCTTCGACGAGTTCTTCCGGCTCCAGCAGCAGCCGTTCCACCCCCGCTGTCGGACGTTCTCCCGGCGCGGCACGCAGCCAGCTCTCGAACTGCCAGCGCACCCTGTCGGCGACGCCGTGCGGAGTCAGCGGTTCGGCGCAGCGCCACACCCGGCCGAGCTGTTCGCCTTCCTCGGTGGTGGCGTAGATGCCGAGCCGGGTGCAGGCGAGCCCGCGATCGGCGAGGCGGGCGTGGAACTTCTCGCCGAGTCCCTTGGCCCGGAACGCGGCGACGTCGATCCGGTCCAGTGGCGGGTCGAAGGTCTCCGGCAACGCCAGCTCCGGGGACGGCGTACGGCGCAGCGGCGGGCGTTCGGACCGCCCGCGGGCAAGCCGGTGCGCGAGCACTCCGGCGAGCCCGAACCGGGAGGCCACATCCCGCTCGGCGAGTTCAGCGAAGGCGCCGAGCGTCCGCAGGCCGAGCCTGCCGAGCAGATCGACCAGCTCGGCACGCTCGGTGTCCGGCTGGTCCAGCTCCCGGATGGGCAGCGGTGCCAGGAACTCCGCGCCACGACCGGCCTCGACCAGCTCACCGTGGCGGGCGGCGAGAGTCGCGGCGAAGAGCCCCTCGGAAACGCCGACCTGGCACTCCACGCCCGCGTCCGCGGCCACCTTGTCGACCAGCGTCTCGACGAGCCGGTGTTCCCCGCCGAAGTAGCCCGCCGCCCCGGAAACCGGGACCGCGACGACGCCGGGCCGTACCACCTCGACGCCGACCACCAGTTCCTCGACCGCTCGTGCCACGGCTTCGAAGAGCCGGGCGTCGCGGCCCTCGTCCGCGCCGAACACGGCGAGGTCCGGGCAGCGGGACTGCGCCTCGCGCCGCCGCATTCCCCGGCGCACCCCCCTGGTCCGCGCCACGGCGGAACAGGCGACGACCCGGTTCGCCGAGAACACCGCGACCGGCCGGGCCACCGGTATCCCGGCGGTGGCGGCCGCGGCGACCGCGGGCCAGTCGGGGCACCACAGCACCAGCATCCGGGCGGGCAGCGGGCCGGTCATCCGGTGGCCTCCTCGCACATCCCCGAGGACACCCCCGAAGACACTGCCGCCGGGACCGCTGCCGCCGTGTCCGTACGGACGACGTCACCCCCTGGCCCCGGCAGCAGCAGCTCCGCCGATGCCGGGCGGGCCGCCGCGCCCCGGCCCCACGCCCGCACCGACATCCGCCGCGCCTGCAGGGAGCCGTGACCGCCGGCCAGCCCCTGCCAGCGGTCACGGCTGCTCGAGAGCTCCACCTCGGCTCCCGGCCAGGGGCCGAGGGAGAGCAGCACCGCGCCCCGGTGCCGGGCCCGGGTGGACAACCGGCGCGCCACCGCGGGCGGCACCGCGTTCCCGTTGGCCACGACGAGATCGACCCCGTCGAGCAGGGCCGCCACCACCGCGGCGAACTCCGTGCCGGGCCGGGGGACGAGCGCGAGGCGGGACAGGTCCACCCCGAGCTCGTCCGCCGCGGCCAGCCCGAGTGAAGGCACGCCGACCACCGCCGCCCACGACCCGGCGGCGGTGGCCCCGGCGAGCAGGGCGAGCAGCAATGAGGTCGATCCGTGCACTGCCACGGTGCTCCCGCGCCGGAGCCCTGTGGCGGGGAGGAGATCGGCCAGGGCAGGAGAGACCGGGAGCACCCTTCCCGGCGTTCTCGCCTGCGCACGGCTGGCCGTGCTCACTCCGGGCAGTGCCGCGAGCCGCGCCACGGGCGCGACCGGCGTTTCCACCACGGCCGTCACTGCTGCACCTCCCCACTGCGGACACGTGCCCGCCCGCCACGCCCGGAAACGTGGCAGGAGGACAACGGATGCCGCGGGGAAGGCGGCTTCACTCGGTGTTGCACTCTCCCAACATGTCGAACACCTGTTCGACGTATTCAGTCAACCCGGATCCGCGCCGGTTGTCAAGCGAGGTGCGACGGACAGCGGTACTTGACGTTTGTCAACGCGAGTTGCCGACGCGGACGGCGGATGGTTCGTCCGCGGCTGGTGCGACGTGGTGTGCCTGCGTGCCTCAGACCTGGGCGAAGCCGCCGTCCACGGCGAGTTCGGAGCCGTTGACATAGCTGGACGCGTCGGAGGCGAGGAAGACAGCCGCCGCGGCGATTTCCTCTGGCTCGGCCAATCGGCCGAGCGGAACCGACGCCCCGACGGCGGCGAGCTCGTCGGGTGAGACCAGGTCTTGCAAGCCCTGCGTGCGGGTACCGCCGGGCGAGAGCACGTTGATCCGGTACTGACGCGCCCCGGCGTCGTGGGCGAACCCGCGAACCAGATTGCGGATCGCGGCCTTGGTCGCCCCGTACACAGGCAGGTAGGACTGGGGGCGCGAGACCGCCGTCGACCCGGTGAGGATGATCGACGCCCCCGGCGACAGCAGCGGCAACGCCTTCTGCACGGTGAACAGCGAGCCCTTGACGTTGGTGGTGAACATGGCGTCGAACTGCTCTTCGGTGATCTCGCCCAGCGGGGCAGCGATCCCGATCCCCGCGTTGGCCACCAGGACATCGATCCGGCCCGCCTGCTCGGCGACGGTCGCATAGAGCTCGTCGAGGTCTTCAAGTCGACCTACGTCGCAGCGAATCCCGGTGACCTCGGGGCCGAGTTCGGCCTCGACCTCGTCGAGCTGCGCCTGGCGACGACCGACGGCGAACACCCTCGCCCCCTCGGCGCGATAGGCCCGCGTGATCGCCAGCCCAATACCCGCGTTCGCCCCGGTCACGACCGCGACCTTGTCCTCCAGCGCCTTCATGACAGCTCCCATCCAGATTATTGACCGTGCAGTCCATAACATTCCCTATATGGACCGCACGGTCAATAACCTGCGCGGCGCTGTGCCGTACACCACTGCGACAGGAGTGTTCAGAACGCAGGCAGCAGGCCGTCGAGCAGAGCCTCGGCCATGGCCAGCAATGCAGCCGGATCCTGACCGACTCGACCGAGCACGATTAGCCCAAGCTGACCGGCCAGCACCGCACGTGCGGTGACGTCCGGGTCGAGGCGGGGCGCGACGTCGCCCTCGCGCTGCGCTCGTCGTACCGCGTCGGTCAGCACGGCAGTGGTCGAGGCGTAGCTGCGCCGCGCCTCCGCGGCCACCTCAGCGGTGCTCACCGACAGTTCCATCGCGGTGTTGGCGAGCAGACAACCCCGACGAGCCTGCTCGCCACTGGGATCACGCACGGGCCCGGTCACGAAACCCCGGATTACATCGACGCCGCGCTCGGCTTGCTCAAGCCACCTACGCAGCATTTGATCATTGGCCTCGTCATACTTGCGCAGCACGCGCAAGAACAAGCTCTTCTTGTCTCCGAACGCTCCGTACAGGCTCCCCTTGCCGAGTCCGCTGGCCAGCAGGAGATCTTCGAGCGACGTGCCCGCGTACCCGTTGTCCCAAAACGCCGCCTGCACAGCCGACAGCACGCGCTCTTCATCGAACTGTCGCGGACGTGGCACGGAGCCGATACTACCTATAGTGGACCGGTCGGTCCAGCATCGTCGCGGGGATGGCTGCCGCGTCCCCACGGCGCGTCGGACGTAACCGTGGGCCGCCGACCAGCCAGCCGCCGCGACGCGGTGTCAGCGAGCACCGCCGAACTGACAGTCGTCTGCGGCTGACAGTCACAGCGCGGTGGTTCAGCGCCGGAAGTCCCAGCGGGTGGCGCCGTAGGGCTCGGCGGTGGCCACACCGACGGCGGTGTGCAGGGTAAGGCGGTAGAGGTGCCACGGCGCGGGACCCGCGCTCGGCGCGCTGTAGGGGGCCGTGAAACCGTCGCTCATCGCCGAAACCGGCCAGCCACCCGTGCGGTAGACGCCCGCCGCTCGCTCCAAAGTGGACGGATCGGTGATCCGGCGGGCCTCGCCGTCGAGCACCAGGTCGATGCCGCGCAGGCGCACCGACACGCTGCAGGCCGGGTTGGCGGCCAGGTTGCGTGACTTGCGGGTGCCGGGCCCGCTCGTGAAGTACAGCGCGTCGTCCAGCCACAAAGCCCCGACGCCCGCCGAATGCGGCCGCCCGTCGGGCCGCACGGTGGCCAGGAAGAAGGTCAGATCGGCCTTGGGGGTGTCGTTGACGAGGACGTCGCGCGGACGGCTCCACGGCAGCTCCGCGGACCCGTATCGGTCGAGGTTGGTGGTCGAGGCCGGCTCGAAAGCAGTGTCAGTCATACCAGTGCGTCGAACGGGACGAGCCCGGATCGACACCGGGAACCGGCGAATTCTTCCCGAGTGTCGTCGCGTCGGGAACGGGTGTGCCGCCGGAGGGAACCGGGCGGCACACCCGTCGCATTCCGTTCAGGCGGGACGCCGGTTATTCGTAGCAGTCCTGCCTCGGAGCCTGCAGGAACATTCTGGTGATCCGGCCGTTGTCGCCGTCGAAACGCCCGAACCGGTACAAGGAACCTTCGGCTCCCCCCGGCACCGGCGCCCGGCCACCGTGGTACTGCTCGCCCTCCTCGTAGTCCGGGTAAGCCGCCTTGACCTCGGACACCGTGGAACCCAGGCCGATCCCTTCCGGGGTCTGGACGCTCGGATAGGCCCAGATCGCCACCACACCGTAGGTGGGCGAGACGACCACGCCCGCCCCTTCGGCCCCAGGACCACCCGGCCAGTCCTTCAGTGCATACCAGCCGCAGTACTCCGTTGAAGGCACGTCGGTGCGCCGGATCAGTTCGCCGGTGGCGACGGCCTCCTCCTCGGACATCCCCAGTTTGACGGCCTTGTAGCCGTCCGGCCCCAGTGTTTCCGACGCCTGCGCCCGTGCCACGCGTGACTGCTGCGTGGCCTCGGCCGCAGCCCCCGAAACCAGCGTCGTGACTGTGGCCGCGGCGATACCGGCGACCAGGAAGCGAATGCCTCTTCGCATTGTTTTCCTTCCCCCTCAAGGACTTTCGGGTGGCCCCCTGCCACCCTCTCACCGACCGAAGACGATCGGAGGGCACGATTGGTTGCCCCTCGGGAGGATCACAGATCGGCATCGCCCGAACTCGCGAGTTCCCGGAGCAGCGACAGCGAATTGCGCCAGGCCATGGCGCTCGTCCCGGCGTCGGCCAGCGTGCCGCTTTCGGTGATCCGTACCTGCGCTCCCCCTTCCGCCGGAGTCATCGCGATGTCGACCAGGTCACCGGGTTCCGGCAGCAGCAAACGGAAAGCGAAGCGGCGTACCACCGCTGGAAGTTCCCGGGCGCGGTGACCAGCCGCCAGGTGCGCTCGGCGTCCGCGGGAACCACGATCTGCTCGGAGATTTCCATGGCCCGAATCTAGAACGGACCCCACCGTCCGTCATCCCGCTCGACGCCGGATCCGGCGCGTTTCTGTCGGTGCGCCCGGCTACAGTCCGCCGCGTGGACATCGGCAAGCAGCACGCGTGGCGGATCGAGCCCCGGGAGTACGCCCGGCACGAGGCCCGTCGTGGCAGGCGTTTCGCGTTCCCCCGGCTCGTTCCCGGGCGGACCGCGCTGGTAGTCGTCGACATGATCCCGTTCTTCGTGCACGGAAACCCGTACTGCCGGGGCATCGTGCCCGCCATCGGCCGTCTCGCGGACACCCTCCGCCGGGCGGGCGGGACGGTCGCGTGGGTGGTGCCGTCGACGGAACGGAGGCCGGCCGCCGAAGAGTTCCACGGCCAGGAAGTGGCCGAGCGCTACCGTGTCGCGGGCGGCACGGGGCCACCCGCGACACGGCTCTGGCCGGGCCTCCGCGTGCACGAGGCCGATGTACTGGCCGAGAAGTCCGCGGCCAGCGCGTTCTTCCCCGGCCGGTGCTCGTTACCGGATTCGCTGGCACAGCGCGGAATCGACACCGTGCTGATCACCGGCACCGTCACCAATGTGTGCTGCGAATCCTCGGCTCGCGACGCGAGCACCCTCGGCCTGCGAGTCGTCATGGTCGCGGACGCCAACGCGGCCTCGCGCGACGAAGAGCACAACGCCACGCTCCACACCATCTACCGGTCGTTCGGTGACGTCCGGTCCACCGAGGAGGTGCTCACAATGCTCAACGAGGCTGCCTGACGATCACACCTTTCGCTTACGCAGCAAGGTTTTCGCGATGACGACCTGAGCAGGTTCCAGCATGGTCTTGCCGTCTTCGATGTCCCACAAGGCGTTCTGCAGCACGCGCCCGAGCGTCCAGCCGGTCGCTCGCAGCCGGTCGAGGTCCAGCGCCTCGGTCAGCAGGTCGAAACGGCGGAGCACCGCGCGGGGCGCGTCCCCGGTCGCGAGCACCTCGTCCCAGCGGTTGTCCAGCGCGGGCAGCAGATCGAAACCGGGGTCGCCGGCGAGCGGCTCGGGGTCGATGGCCAGCCACGGTTCCCGGTGCCCGGCGAGGATGTTGTCGTAGTGCAGATCCCAGTGCAGCAGGCGGTCGCCGGGTTCGCCGAGCAACTCGGCGACGGCGGACGCACACGTGAGCACCAGGCGCTGCTCGTCCGGATCGCGCAACGCCGGAACCGCTTGCGGTGTCTGCACCAGCATGGCTGCGGCGACGTCGGCGAGCCGCCGGAGTCCTTCCGGCGCGGGCACGGCGACGAGCCGGGCCAGCAGCTCCGCCAGGATGCGGATGGCGTCGCCGTCGTCGGGCACGGAAGACAGCGGGCGGGTCTCGTCGAGCCGTTCCAGCAGCATGACGCCGGTGTCTTCGTCGTGGTCGAGCAGCTGGACGATGCCGTCGCCGTTCCAGGTCCGCAGGCCCAGCGGAGCGCCCTCGTTCTCCTCGCTGGGCTGCTGGAGCTTGAGCACGGCGCGGATGCCGTCGGCGCGGGTAACCGGCACGACGAGCGAGGCCATGCCGTGGGCGGTGGGGCCGTCCGGGCGCAGCGCCCAGCGTTCGAGGAACTCGTCCGCCTGCCGGGGCAGCGCGGCGAGCCACGCGCGGCCGCTTTCGCTCTTGTCGTGTATCGCGGCCAGTGCGTGGGGGACGTCGATGGGCATCGACGTGTTCATGGGGGTTCTCCTTCGTGGCTTCCGATTCGGTGGTGGCACGAAGGAGTGCTGGGGGTGCCCGGCTGCCGGGCAGGCGTCAAAGCATGTCACCGACGGTACCCGAATTCGATCAAGCCCGGCCGCTGTGCTCCGTCACGACCGGACCGGGCGAACATTGAGCCGGTTCCCAACGGTGACGAGCCGGTCACCGCGCGATCATGGGCTGGTCCGCATCCGCGTCACAAAGGAGTGATGGCATGGCAGGCAGGCTTCGCCGGGTCCGGTGGTGGTCCGGGCTCCTCGCGATCGTCACCGCGGTCGGGCTGCTCACGGCTCCGGCCGCGTCCGGCTCGCAGACCGGTTTTCCCCTCGTCGACGGGCATTGGGCCGATCCGGGTCCGTTCCCGGTCACGACCGAGGCCTTGGACGCGGCCCACACCGTGTACCGGCCCACCGCGCTCGGCGAGAACGGCTTGAAGCATCCGGTGATCGTGTGGGGCAACGGCACCGGCGCGACGCCGCCGATCTACGCCGGGCTGCTGCGGCATCTCGCGTCGCACGGGTTCGTCGTCGCCGCGGCGAACACGACGAACTCCGGGTCGGGGCGGGAAATGCTCGACGGCGCCACCACGCTCATCGCGGAGAACGGCCGTGCGGGCAGCAAGTACTACCAGAAGATCGACACCGCGCATGTCGGCGCTACCGGGCATTCGCAGGGCGGTGGTGGAGCGATCGCGGCGGGGGCCGACGCGCGGATCTCGGCGACGATCCCGATCGAGCCGGGCCCGCAGGGCAGCATCGGCGCGCTGCACAGCCCGATGTTCATCCTCGGTGGCCAGGCCGACATCATCGTCTCGCCGCCGCTGCTGGTGATCCCCCGTTACAACCAGGCAACGCAGATCCCGGCGATCTATGGCGAACTGGCGGGTGCCACGCACTTCACGCCGGTCGGCGACGGCGGTGGCTTCCGTGGCGCGATCACCGCGTGGTTCCGCTTCTGGCTGATGGGCGACGAACAGGCGAGGCCGGTGTTCTTCGGCCCGGCGTCGAGCTGTCAGCTGTGCAACGACCAGGCGTGGTCGAGCGTCCGGCGCAACAAGAAGGCCGAGGCCGTCCCCGGCTCCTGACCCGACCCGCCGGGGATTAGGGTTTAGGGGGCTAACACCAAAGGGCGGCGCGGGAGACGAGGTATAGGCGGAGTGATGGGAAATTTGTAAACGAGTGAGAAGTTCATCCTCGGTGGCCAGGACTACCTCATCGTCTCGCCTCCGCTGCTGGACATCCACCGCGCGCGGCAGGTCAGCGAGGTCAGGGGCTCAGTGAGCGAAGTGGCGGGTGCCGGTGAGGTACAGGGTGATCCCGGCGGCCTCGGCGGCGGCGATGACCTCGGGGTCGCGGATCGACCCGCCGGGCTGCACCACCGCGCGGACACCGGCCTCGATGAGCACCTCGAGGCCGTCCGGGAACGGGAAGAACGCGTCGGACGCGCCGACCGAGCCCTTGGCCCGGTCCCCCGCCCGCGACACCGCGAGCCGCGAGGAGTCGACGCGGTTGACCTGGCCCATGCCGACGCCGACCGTGGCGCGGTCGTGCGCGAGCAGGATCGCGTTGGACTTCACCGCACGCAGCGAGCGCCACGCGAACTCCAGGTCGGCCAGGGTCTGCTCGTCGGCGGGCGCGCCAGTGGCAAGCTGCCAGTTCGCCGGGGAGTCGCCGGGGGCGTCGATCGCGTCGACGGTCTGCACCAGCAGTCCGCCGGAGATCGGCCGGAACTCGATCGGGTCCGGGTTCTCGAGCACCGGCAGCTTCAGCAGCCGCACGTTCTTCTTGCGCTGCAGGATCTCCAGCGCCTCCGGATCGAAGCTCGGGGCGAGCACGACCTCGGTGAACACCTCGGCGATCTGCTCGGCGGCCTCGCGGCTGACCGGCCGGTTCGTGGCGATCACGCCGCCGTACGCGGAGACCGGGTCGCACGCGTGGGCCTTGCGGTGGGCTTCGGCGACGTCGACGCCGACCGCGATGCCGCACGGGTTGGCGTGCTTGATGATCGCGACGGCGGGTTCGGCGAAGTCGAAGGCGGCGCGGCGCGCGGCGTCGGTGTCGACGTAGTTGTTGTACGACATGGCCTTGCCGTGCAGCTGCTCGGCGTGCGCGAGGCCGGGCCGGTGGTGCCGGTAGAGCGCGGCCTTCTGGTGCGGGTTCTCGCCGTAGCGCAGGACGTCCGCGCGTTCCCAGGTGGCGCCGGTGAAGTCGGGGAAGCCGGAGTCGTCGGCCGGCGCGTAGACGTTGGCGAACCAGGACGCGACCGCCGTGTCGTACGCCGCGGTGTGCGCGTAGGCCTGCGCCGCGAGCCGCTTGCGGTCGTTGAGGTCGAAGCCGCCTTCGGCGACGCGCTCCAGAACCCATTCGTAGCGGGCCGGATCGACAACGACCGCGACGCTGCCGTGGTTCTTCGCGGCGGCGCGCACCATGGCAGGGCCGCCGATGTCGATGTTCTCGACGCAGTCCTCGGGGCTCGCGCCGGAGGCGACCGTCTGGGTGAACGGGTACAGGTTGACCACGAGCAGGTCGAACGGCGCGATTTCGAGCTTGCGCAGCTGGTCGACGTGGTCGGCGTTGTCCTGGTCGGCGAGCAGCCCGGCGTGCACGCGCGGGTGGAGCGTCTTGACCCGGCCGTCGAGCGACTCGGGGAAGCCGGTGACCTGGTCGACCGGGGTGACCGGGACGCCGGCGTTCGCGATGACCTTGGCGGTGCCGCCGGTCGACACGATCTCCACGCCCGCCGCGTGCAGCCCGGTGGCGAGTTCGAGCAGGCCGGCCTTGTCCGAGACGCCGATCAGTGCCCGGCGGATGGGGCGCCGTCCTTGGTCAGTGCTCACGAAAAGTCACCTTTCGTCCGTCGATAGTGCAGCCACCACGGCCCAGCCGCTCGATTGTTTCCACCAGGAGCCTGCGTTCCACGGCCTTGATCCGCTCGTGCAGGACGTCTTCGCCGTCGCCGGGCTCCACGGTCACCGCCTCCTGCGCGATGATCGGCCCGGTGTCCACCCCGGCGTCCGCGAAGTGCACGGTCGACCCGGTGACGCGGACGCCTGCGGCGAGCGCGTCGCGCACCGCGTGCATGCCGGGGAAGGACGGCAGCAGCGCCGGATGCGTGTTCACCACCGCGAAGCGGCCGAGGAACTCGGCGCCGAGGATCTTCATGAACCCGGCCGAGACGACCAGGTCGGGCTGGTAGGCGGCGGTGGCCTCAGTCAGTGCCTTGTCCCACGCGGCGCGGTCGGGATGGTCGGCGACCCGCACGGTGAACGACGGGACGCCCGCGCGCTCGGCCCTGGCCAGCGCCTCGATGCCGAGGCGGTCGGCGCCGACGGCGACGATCTTCGCGGGGTAGCCGGACCGGCCGGCGGCGTCCAGCAGCGCTTGCAGCAGCGTGCCCGATCCGGAGGCGAGCACGACGATCTTCACCGGAGTGGGCAGGTCCAAGCGGCTGGCCAGAACGGGCTCCTTGCTCGGCGGTGCGCCCCGGGCGCACGGCGCTTCAGCAGGTCGCGTCAACCCTAACGGTCGGCTCCCGGGGACGTGTCGTCGCCGGACCCCTCGGTGGACTCCGTCACAGGTCCCGGCTCCTCCGCCTTCGGCGCGGGCTCGTCCACGACCTGGTCGAGTGCCTGGTCCACGGCGATGTCCTCGGGCCGCTCGAGACCGAGTTCCGCTTCGGCCTCGGCGTCGAATTCCTCGTCGTACTCGGCGTCGTACTCGATCTCGGCCCGAGCTTCCCCGCCGTCCGACTCGGCCGCCCCGTTATCGTCGTCCCCCACCTCTAGGCTGTCTGGTAGGGGGCCTTCGGGTGGTGCGAACGGTCCGTTCGCACCGTCGGTGTCCTCAGCTTCGGCGTCTTCGGCCTCGTCACCGTCCTCTTCGGACGCTTCGGGCTCCTCTGGCTCTTCCGCTTCGGCGGCCTCGTCTGCCACCTCGTCGGTGTCGACGTCGGGCAGGTCCTCGTCGAGTTCCGCGGGCGGCCGGGCCGGAGCGTGCGCCCCGGCGAAGAAGGTCACGAATCCGCCGGGGATGACGATCCAGCAGAAGGCCACGATCGAGGCCACGCCGACCGGGATGCTCACCGGGTCGAACGGCCCGTCGGCGAGCCGGCCGCCGGCGAGGGTGCCGAGTACGACGCAGCCGAAGCCGACCAGCGCACCCGCGATGGCGACGGTGCGCACGCGTGCCGCGGGGTCCTCGTCGATCCGGCGGACCGACCAGCCGACGAGCCCACCGGCGAGCGCGGGCAGGACGAGCAGCACGGACCACCAGCCCGCGTGGTGCTCGGGCACGCCACCGAGCAGCGGCAAGCCCGGCACGGGCCCGCCGGAAGACCCGAAGATGCCCGCCGAAGCCGTGCCGATGGAGAACCCCGGACCGGTCATGAACGACAGCGCGGCCACGACCGCGTTGGGCAGGTAGAGCAGCGAGAGCAGGAAGAGACCGAAACTGCTCCCGGCGCCCGGCGCGAACAGCTTGTCCACTGTGGACGCCGAAAGCGCGGTGGCGAGGGCGAACACGAGCGCCCCGCCGAGCACCAGCGCGGCGAGGCCGAGCGCGCCGGCGCGGAGCCCGCGCACGGCGAGCGGGTCGAGACGGTCGCGCACGATGCCCGGCAGACCGCAGCGGCGGACGACGCCGATCGTCGCGGACAGCCCGCCGAACAGGCCGGGCACCACGAACGCGGTGAACGGATTCGCGGACACCGGAGCGCCGAGCGAAAGCACCGCGATGGTCAGGCCGAAAACGGCGTGCGCGCCGGCGATCACGGCGATCACCGGCACCGCCCGGTGCGTGCTCCGGCAGCCGAGCCGCCGCGCGGCGCGGGATCCCGCGCGCATCGCCAGCAGCACCACGCCGAGGGTGGGCAGCAGGGGCAGTGCCCCGAGTGGGTGACCGCCGATGTCGAGCCGCACCTGGTGCGCGGCGAGCCAGCCGGGGCCCGCGGCGAGCAGGGAGCCGGCGGCGGAGAACGTCGCGCGCTCCGCGGTCAGCGTGACGAGCGCGAGCAGCGTGGCGACCACGGCATAGCCGATGACCAGCGGGCCGAGCGCGGCGGCGAGCAACACCCGCACCCGCTTGGCTCCAGTGACCGCGTCGGGCTCGGGGTCGCTCACCGGCTCGTCGCCCGGCGGGCGTTCGGGTCGGGTGAGCAGCTCCATGATCGCCACCCTGACATCCGGACTGGTCCGTCCGGGTGAGCCACGCCGCCCTTCCGGGGCGTGGCGAACCTAACCCACCCGGTCGGGGCAAAAGCCCCGAAAGACCAACACCCACTGTGACACCGCCGGAGCGGGAGTCACAGTGGGTGCGAGGTGTTGCCGGTCGGTGGCTCAGCTCTGCTTGCCGAACCCGCCGGGCGGAGTGCCCGGGTTCTGCTGTCCCTGCTCGCCCGAGGAGGGCTGCTGGAAGAACTGGCCCTGCTGCGGCGCGTAGGTCGTGGCCTGCTGGGTCGGCGGCATGGCGGGCGGCGAGAAGGTCGTCGGCTGCGAGAACGGCGCGGAGGGCTCACCGGCTGCGGCCACCGGCCCCTGCGGTGCCTGCTGGCCCGGCTGCTGCTGCCCGTACTGCTGCTGCGGCGCTGGCTGGCCGAACTGGCTCGTCCCCTGCTGGCCGGGCTGGCCGAACTGCGGGCCGTACTGGCTCTGCGGCGCGGCGGGCTTCGGCGCGGGCGGCTTGATGACGTCGTGCGCGAGCAGCAACGCGCCGACCGCGAGGAGCATCTGCAGGATGCCGAGGATGAAGATCACCGTGACGATGCCGGGGACGGAGACCCCTTCGCGAACGCCGATGATCTCGTCCAGCGTCTCGAACGCGCCGAGCAGGCTGAACAGCGCGGCGAACGGCAGCGCCTTCGGGCCCTTCGGCAGCACGTACAGCGCGGCGAGCAGACCGCCGACGAGGAGGAAAAGCGTCTCCTGTCCGACGACGCTCGCTTCGTCGGAGAAGCCGATGAAGTACTGCACGACGCCGAGCACGGTCACGGCGAGGGACAGCAGCATCGGCAGGTTCTGCGGGATCGCGGCGCCCGGCGCCGCGGGCGGCGGAGCCTGCGGGGGCGCCTGCGGCGGGAAGGCGCCCGAGTGGGGCGGGGTGTGGGGCGGCTGCTGGCCGCCACCCTGCTGGGGGTAGCCAGGCCCACCACTGGGGAAGGTCATCGATGCTCTCCTGTCGCTTGACCGGCAACCCCGGGCCGCGCGGAGCACCGGGGACGGAACGTGGCGGCTGTGCTCACCGAACGCTAGCGCACCCGGGGGCAAGCCTCTGTACGGGCCGTGAGACGTCCGGTTCACCCGATCGGTTCACATGGTCCCGAACGCCGACGGGGCCGGACACCCATTGTGGTGTCCGGCCCCGTCGGTTCGCTGTGTGGAAAGCGGCTTTTGCCCCACTCAGTGGAGGGAGTTGTACAGCTCCCTGGCGAGCACGGCGGTCTCGCTCGGGGTCTTGCCGACCTTGACGCCGGCGGCCTCGAGGGCCTCCTTCTTCGCGGCGGCCGTGCCGGAGGAGCCGGAGACGATGGCGCCGGCGTGGCCCATGGTCTTGCCCTCGGGCGCGGTGAAGCCCGCGACGTAGCCGACGACCGGCTTGGTGACGTTGGCCTTGATGTAGTCGGCCGCACGCTCCTCGGCGTCGCCGCCGATCTCGCCGATCATCACGATGACCTCGGTCTCGGGGTCGTTCTGGAACGCCTCGAGCGCGTCGATGTGCGTGGTGCCGATGACCGGGTCACCGCCGATGCCGACGGCGGTGGAGAAACCGATGTCGCGCAGCTCGTACATCATCTGGTAGGTCAGCGTGCCGGACTTCGACACCAGGCCGATCTTGCCGGCACCGGAGATGTCCGCCGGGATGATGCCCGCGTTGGACTTGCCGGGGCTGATCACGCCGGGGCAGTTCGGCCCGATGATGCGGGTCTTGTTGCCCTTCGCGACCGCGTGCGCCCAGAAGTAGGCCGAGTCGTGCACCGGGATGCCCTCGGTGATGACCACGGCGAGGCCGATCTCGGCGTCGATCGCCTCGATGACCGCGTCCTTGGCGAACTTCGGCGGCACGAAGATGACCGACACGTCGGCGCCGGTCTCCTTGATGGCCTCCTCGACCGTGCCGAACACGGTGAGTTCCTTGCCCTCGATGGTGACCTTCTGGCCGGCCTTGCGGGCGTTCACGCCGCCCACGATGTTGGTGCCGGACTTGATCATCTTGGTCGCGTGCTTGGTGCCCTCGGAGCCGGTGAGGCCCTGCACGATGACCTTGCTGTTCTCGGTGAGGAAGATCGACATGTCACGCACCTGCCGCGGCGAGCTCGGCGGCCTTGTCGGCCGCGTTGTCCATTGTGTCCACCACGGTGACCAGCGGGTGGTTCGCGTCGGCCAGGATCTGGCGACCCTCGACGACGTTGTTGCCGTCCAGGCGGACGACCAGCGGCTTGGTGGCCTCGTCGCCCAGGATCTTCAGCGCCTCGACGATGCCGTTCGCCACCGCGTCGCAGGCGGTGATGCCGCCGAAGACGTTGACGAACACGCTCTTCACGTCGGTGTCGTTGAGGATGACGTCCAGCCCGGCCGCCATCACCTCGGCGGACGCGCCGCCGCCGATGTCGAGGAAGTTGGCGGGCTTGACGCCACCGTGCTTCTCACCCGCGTAGGCCACGACGTCCAAAGTGGACATCACGAGGCCCGCGCCGTTGCCGATGATGCCGACCTCGCCGTCGAGCTTGACGTAGTTGAGGTCCTTGGCCTTGGCCTTGGCTTCGAGGGGGTTCTCGGCCTGCTTGTCGACGAGCTCCTCGTGCGCCGGGTGGCGGAACGAGGCGTTCTCGTCGAGGGTGACCTTGCCGTCTAGGGCGATGATCTTGTCCTGCGGGTCACGGACCAGCGGGTTGACCTCGACCAGGGTGGCGTCCTCGGAGACGAAGGTCTCCCAGAGCTTCACCACGACGTCGGCGGCCTCGTCGATGATCTCGGCCGGGAAGTTTCCGGCCTTCAGGATCTCGAGCGCCTTCGCCTTGTCGACACCGGTGATCGCGTCGACCGGGATCTTCGCGAGCGCCTCGGGGCGCTCGACCGCGAGCTGCTCGATCTCCATGCCGCCCTCGGAGGACGCCATCGCCAGGAACGTGCGGTTCGCCCGGTCCAGCAGGAAGGAGAAGTAGTACTCGGACGAGATGTCCGAGGCTTCGGCCACGAGCACGCGGCGCGTGATGTGGCCCTTGATGTCGAGCCCGAGAATGGCTTCCGCCTTCTCCTTGGCCTCGTCGGGGGTCTGCGCCAGCTTGACGCCACCCGCCTTGCCACGGCCACCGACCTTCACCTGCGCCTTGACGACGACCTGGTTACCGATCTGCTCCGCGGCGGTCTTGGCTTCTTCGGGGGTGCTAGCCACCGAGCCCGGCAGAACCGGTACTCCGTGGGCGGCGAAGAGATCCCTCGCCTGGTATTCGTAGAGGTCCACTACTCCAGTCTCCTGACGACACGCCACTGTGGTGGTCCGCTGCCGGACCGCGCTGTCGGACCAGTCGAGGTTAGCGACCTGCGCAGACGCAGGGGACTCCGCACCTGGTGAAGTCGGTCACCGTGCGCGGTCAGACGGTGCTTGACCGGTGTGAGAACGCACACCGGAGAGCCAGCCGAGGGCTTCCTCGGCGGTTTCGAAGGCCTTCACGCCGCTGTGCGTGACGCCGTCGGGTGCCGCGCCGAGCACGAAAAGGTGCACCTCCGGCAGGCGCCCGGTGAGCGGTTCGAGACCGGCGATGTCGGCGCCTGTGCCCACGACGACGCCGAGCGCGTCAGGGTCCTCTTGTTCGGCGGTGCGGACGATCTGCTCGACCGTGCCGAGCGGACCGGCGTAGACGACCTCCATGCCCTCGTCCCGCAACAAGCGGCCGAGAAGCCCGGCCGCCGCACCGCCGTCGCCGATCTCGGCGAGCAGGACACGCGCCAACGGTCTGCTCATGCGATCGCCCCGCTCCGCGAGACAGCGTTGGATCCTTTTAGGCGCATGACATCCACGATTCGCTCGCAAGCTTCGCTCATGCCTGCCGCCGCGCGCCGCCGAAGGCCATCACCGCTGCCGCGAGCACGGCCACAAGGGCACCGAGGGCGAGCCAGAACCCGGTCGCGGGCCGCGCACCGTCGAGGGCGGAGCCGATGAGCGGGTACTCGGCCGCGTGCACCGCCACCAGCAGCGCCGCGCCGATCAGCCCGGCCGCGGCCGGGCCAGGACGGGACCGCTGCGACAGCGCCAAGGAACCGAGGACCACCACGAGCGCGGTCAGCAGTCCCCAGGACGGCGTATCGAAGTTCGCCCACAGCCCCGGCGGCACGTACCCGGGGGCGGTGAACACCGGCGTACCGAAGGCGGCGATCGCGAGGACCGCCGCCGCGACCACCGGCGTCAGCACCGCGCCACCGGTACGCGGCCCTTCGGCGCCGCTGTCTTCCCGTTCCACCACTCCGGCGGCGACCGCGGCCAGCGCGGTCAGCGGGGCGAGCACCAGCGCGGCGACCGTCCACCCGACCCCGGCGCCGAGGTCGTAGCCGATCACCGTCTGCCCGGCGTCCGCGCCGAACCCGGTGAGGTTGGTCGCGTCGGTGGCGGCGACCGCCGTGCCGAGCACGGCCGTGCCCGCGAGCACGACCGCCGCCCAGGCCACCGCGAGCACCGGCCGGACGGCGCCGGCGGCCGGCGGCGCCAGCATGAGCAGGCCGAGGACGAGGACCAGCACTCCGGCGGCCAGCAGCAGCCAGCGGGCCGGACTCTCCGGCGGCGGACCGGTCAGTACGGCCCCGGCCTTGGTCACCAGCTGCGGCGCGAACGCTCCGATCACCGCCGCGATCGCCGTCAGCACCGCGAGACCACCACACGCGAACCGCCACCAGAAGAGACCCGGCAGCCGCGCTTCCCCGGCCAGATCGCCTTCGGGCTCCCGGCCGTGTTCGGGCACGGTCAGCCGGGTGGCGGCCAGGCCCAGCACGACGACCACCGCGACGACAGCGAGCGCGGGCCCGAAACCGGGATGCAGGTTCGTCACCGCGAGCCCGGACACCACCGCGGGCAGCGCCACCGCGAGCACGGCCACCGACGCACCGATCAGGGTGCCCCTGGCGACGCCGTCGGAGGCCGAGGCGAGGCCGAGCAGCAGCACCAGCGGAAGCGCGCACGCGAGCAGCAGGAACCCGCCCAACCCGGGCCACGGCCCTTCGAACGCCGACCGCGCCAGCAGGTAGACGTCGTCCGATCGGACGGGCGCCATCAGCAGCCCGACCGCCGCGGCCACCGCGAGCAACGGCACCACGAGCCGCCACCGCCGCCGCCCGCTGACAGCCCCGGCGATCTCCGCCCGCTGCCGGGCGGCCCGCGCCGCGGGTACCAGGGCGACCAGGGTGAGCACGTCCCCCGCCAGCAGCAGCCACAGTCCGGGACCCGCGGCCGTCCGGTCCAGCAACCGGGACGGCAGGTACAGCTCCGGCCGGATGGCCAGCGGTCCCGCCGTGAGCAGCTGCAGGTCCAGCAGCAGGCGTCCCGGAGCCAGCGCGGCGAGGCCGACCACCAGGCCTGCCGCCGTGCCGGGCCGTCCGGTGCCACCGCACCACAGGGCCGCCGCGGCCGGGGCCAGGGCCAGCACCACGAGCAACGGCCAGCTGGTGAACCCCGGCGACACGTCGGGCGACACCGGCAGCACCGCCCCCGCCGTCAGTGCGAGCGCACCGGCGACGACCAGGACCAGCGCGACCACCAACGACGGCGAAGGGCGCTGATCCTCGAATTCCGCGCCGAGCCCGGAGCCCGCGGTCAAGCCGCCATCCGTGGCCATCGGCTTCCCCGCCGTGAGACTCCCTGCCCGGGAGCCATCCGAAGCCGAAGTCGCGGGCCGAGGAATCCCACCAGCGGGATTCCCGGTCGCGGGCATCCCGGCCGCGGGGTTCTCGCCGACGACGTCCACCGCGGAATCCGCTTCCCCCGGCTCCCTGTCCTCGGGATCCGTCCTCTCGGAACGGCCGGTACCTGCGGATTCATCAGCGGACGGGAGTTCGGCGGATTCGTCACCGGAAGGCTCGGCCCGGCCGGATACGGGATCCGGCGGCGAGCCCTCCGACGGGGGCCGTGCGCGCGAAGTCATCGTGCGCGACGCTAGCAAGCCGGACGGCGAAGCCCGTGCCAGCGGGGCATTAGCGCCCGTCAACATCGGCACTCAAACGTTTATTCCTCCTCTCCGCCCCACCGAGGCCCGCCGAAGGCCGTTCCAGGCCCCCGGAACCGCCGAATGGCCTCTACAGAGCTGTAACCGACGTCACATCCGGTGAAGTAGGTGGCAGTTAACTTTGGGTAATCCCCACAGCTAGCCGCGGGGCCGGCGCCGCTCGTTCGGCCGACACGGAGGACAGATCTTGCCGACAACGGTCTCCCTTCGTTACTGTCCCCCGGTCCCCATTACAGTCAGGTCACAAAGCAGGACGACGAGCGAACCACCCCCGAGGTTGGCTCACCGGGTTCCCCCGCCCGGGTCCTCAGGTCTGACTCCCCGACGATGGAAGGCCCCGTCTTGGCTTCACACCGCTCCCCCGGCGGCCAAGCTCCTTCCCCGGCACTGCAGGACGCACTGGACGGTGCGGTCGTGCGCGTCCGGGGCTCGCATCGGCTTCCCGCGCCGTCCTCGGCCCTGCGTGGCCGGGTCGTGGTCGCGGCCGTCGCCGCCGGCGCGTTCGCCGCCGCGGCCGCGGGCCAGACCCTGAAGTCCACCAGCGGATCCGACTCCGAGGCGAAGGTGACCCCCCTGGCCAGCAGCCAGGACGCGAGCGCCGCCTTCACCGCGGGAGGTGCCGCCGCGGGGGGCGCGCCCGAACTGCTGCCCACCGGCCACGCCGCCGACGCCTCCGCGGAAGCCGCGAAGCTGGCCGACAGCGAGCAGGTCACCCAAGCCCGTGAAAAGCGCGAGGCCGAGGCCGCCAGGAAGGCCGCCGAGGAAGCCGCGCGGCCCAAGACCTGCGCGCCCGCGCACGGCACCTTCAGCTCCGGCTTCGGCGCCCGGTGGGGCACGAGCCACATGGGCGTCGACATCGCCAACGCGATCGGCACCCCGATCTACGCAGCTTCCGACGGCACCGTGATCGACGCCGGGCCCGCCAGCGGCTTCGGCCTCTGGGTCCGCGTGCAGCTCTCCGACGGCACGATCCACGTCTATGGCCACATGAACAGCTTCTCGGTCTCCGTCGGCCAGAAGGTCAAGTGCGGTCAGCAGATCGCCGAGATCGGCAACCGCGGCCAGAGCACCGGCCCGCACCTGCACTTCGAGGTGTGGCAGAACGGGACGAAGAAGATCGACCCGCGGCCGTGGCTCGCCGAGCGCGGCGTCGAACTCTGATCCGGCGCACTCCGCACCGGCCCGGGGCACCGCTTCCGGCGTGCCCGGCGAAGCTTTCCCCGGGCACGGCGGCCGTACCACCGGCTCGCCGGTTCGCCCTCGGATGACACGTTTCGGCCCCTGATACGGCCGTGGCCCGCCCCGCCGCCGGTCGGCGACACTCGCGGTCGCCCGGGTGCCCCAGGGCCCTTCCGGCGCCTTTCCGGGCGTCCGCCGCCGATCCGGTGGCGCGAAGATCCTGGCGAGCACCGCCTTCAGCACTCCGCCGGGCCGATGTCCCCTTACCTGCCCGTGCGGCATCGTCATCCGCCGTTGAGCGGCGCTACCGCTGCCCGCCCGGCAGCCGCCGGACGAAGTAGCCCACCGCGACCTGCCAGACCGTGCACAGCGACGCCTGCCGCCGGACCGGCCACCAGCCGAACCAGCCGTGGTGCGCTTTCCCGGCCGCCCTCGCCCTGGTGGTCCACCGGCGGCCGCCGCAGGCGACACACCGCCCGTCGCCGCCCAGCTCATGCATGCGCAACAGCGCTCGCCAGGCGGCGGCCAGGCGGCACGCCTCCGCAGGAATCGACCCCGAGCAAGCCGATCCTCGTGGTACGGATTCCACCTGTCCCGGACCCCGATCCGGGGCACATGTCCCCACCACACCCCGCAAGTACTCCTGTACCCCGCCCGCCAGGAGCCCAAACAAAACCGCGTCCACACCCCGTTCTCCCCTCCGGGGCGGCGGACCCTGTCAGCCTACCCCATGTCGTCGAACTCGTGTTCGATGAATTCAGGTATAGCGGAGGGGGACGACGATCCGGGCGGCGGTGACGGCCGAGCCACCGCCCTCAGCGCAAGTCGTCCTCCGGACAGGAGGGCGGAATGCCTTGGGAGAACAGGAAAAGCGCGAGAAGACCCGGCGGGCAGCCCGCCGGGGATGTTCACTCGAACGAGGGGATCAGAGCTTCACCATGGGCACGCTGCCGATCAGCATCAGCCGGACCTTGCCCGACGCGCCGAAATCGATCGTCGCGGTCGCCCTCGGCCCCGTGCCGTCGCAGGAGATGACGGTCCCGAGCCCGTACTTGTCGTGGCTGACCCGGTCGCCGACGTCCAGTTTGAGCGCCACGGTGTCCTTCCAGCCCTTGCCGAACGGGCTCGTGCCCGAAGAACCCGAAGCCCCCGAAGAACCCGAGGACGAGGAGAACCCGCCGCTCCGGCGTCCCCAGGTGGTCGCCGCGCGGGGCCCGGAGGAACCGAAACCGTTGCCCGAGGAGGGTTCCAGCCGCCGCCAGTCGACGAGTTCCGGCGGCACCTCGTCGAGGAACCGCGACGCCGGGTTCGCTTGTGGCTGGCCCCACGCCGAGCGCACCAGCGCGCGGGAGACGTACAGCCGCTGCCGCGCGCGAGTGATCGCGACGTAGGCCAGCCGCCGTTCCTCGGCGAGCTCAGCCGGATCGCCCAGCGCCCGCATGTGCGGGAAGACGCCGTCCTCCCAGCCGGTGCAGAACACCACCGGATATTCGAGGCCCTTCGCGGTGTGGACGGTCATCAGGGTGACCACCCCGGCCCCGCCGTCACCCTCTTCGCCGCCGTCGGCCGCCGGGATGGAGTCCGCGTCCGCCACCAGCGACACGCGTTCCAGGAACGCCGGCAGCGAGCCGGGCGCGGGCGTGCCCTCGGCGTCGGCGACCAGTTCGGCGTTCTCGTCGGAGAGGACCTCCGCGGTGAACTCGGCGAACTCCCTGGCCACCGTGACGAGTTCGGTCAGGTTCTCCACCCGCGACGCGTCCTGCGGATCGTCCGACTCCTCCAGCTCGACGCGGTAGCCGGTCCTGTCCAGCACCGCCTCCAGCACGTCGTGCACCTCCGCGCCGGACGCGACGACCTCGCCGAGTTCGTCCAGCAGCGCCACGAACCCGGTGATCGCCTTGGCGGAGCGGGGATTCAGCAGCGGGACCTTGCCGGCCACCGCGTCCCGCAGCGCGGCCGCGAACGAGATCCGCTCGCGCTCGGCGTGCGTCGCGACGACGGCCTCGGCGCGGTCGCCGATCCCGCGCTTGGGCACGTTGAGGACGCGCCGCAGGCTGACCGTGTCCTCCGGATTGGCCAGCACCCGCAGGTACGCGATCATGTCGCGGACCTCGCGCCGCTCGTAGAAGCGGACGCCGCCGACCACTTTGTACGGCAGCCCGAGCCGGATGAAGATCTCCTCGAAGACCCGGGATTGGTTGTTGGTGCGGTAAAAGACGGCGATGTCGGAGTACTCCGCTTCGCCCTTCTCGGCCAGTGCGTCGATCTCGCCCGCGATGAACGCGGCCTCGTCGTGGTCGTTGTCCGCGACGTAGCCGACGATCTTCGCGCCGTCGCCGGAATCGGTCCACAGCCGCTTCGCGCGCCTGTTGGGGTTACGCGCGATCACCGCGTTCGCCGCGGAAAGGATCGTCTGCGTGGAGCGGTAGTTCTGCTCCAGCAGGACGGTGCGCGCGTTCGGGAAGTCCCGCTCGAACTCCTCGATGTTGCGGATGGTCGCGCCACGGAAGGCGTAGATCGACTGGTCCGCGTCACCGACGACGCACAGCTCGGCCGGTTCGATCCCAGACTCGCTCGGCTCGGTCCCGGCCAGCTCGCGGACCAGCGTGTACTGCGCGTGGTTGGTGTCCTGGTACTCGTCGACCAGCACGTGCCGGAACCGCCGCCGGTAGTACTCGGCGACGGCGGGGAAGGCCTGCAGCATCTCGACCGTGCGCATGATCAGGTCGTCGAAGTCCATCGCGTTGGCCTGGGTGAGCCGCCGCTGGTACTCGCCGTAGACCTCCGCGACGCGCCGCTCCAGGTCGTTGCCCGCGTTGGCGGCCGCCGTCTCGGCGTCGACGAGTTCGTTCTTGAGGTTCGAGATGTGCACGGCCAGCGTCCGCGCGGCGTAGCGCTTGGGGTCGATGTCGAGGTCGCGTGCGACGAGGGTGATCAGCCGCTTCGTGTCGTCGGAGTCGTAGATGGAGAAGTTCGACGACATCTCCAGCGTTTTGGCTTCCCTGCGCAGGATCCGCACGCACATCGAGTGGAACGTCGACACCCACATCGCGTTCGCGCGCCTGCCGACGAGTGTGGCGACACGTTCGCGCATCTCGGCCGCCGCCTTGTTGGTGAACGTGATCGCCATGATCTCGCCCGGATGCACGCGGCGGGCCGCGAGCAGGTAGGCGATCCGGCGGGTCAGCACCCGGGTCTTGCCCGAACCCGCGCCCGCGACGACCAGCAGCGGGCCACCGGCGTGGGTGACCGCTTCGCGTTGTGCCGGGTTGAGATCCTCGAGCAGCTCGGCTGGCCCGTCCGCGACGGGTGCGGGGCTTTCGGCGGGGAGATCGAAGAGGGTGTCCATCGCCTGTCCACGCTACCCCGGGGGCGGGAGCTACCGCGTCAGGCGTAGGCGTGGATGTCGCCTGCCGTCCGACGCGCGCCGCCGTGCCCGCGCGGAGCATCGGGGAGTATGGACGAGAAGAAGATCCCCGCGCGGCTGCGAGCCGCGGACAGCGACCGGGAACGCGTCGCCACCGTCATCCAGGCCGCCGGCGCCGAAGGGCGGCTCGGTCTCGACGAGGTCGAGGAGCGGCTGAGCATGGTCTACGCCGCCCGCTACACCGACGAACTCGGCGAGCTCACCGCCGATCTGCCGGGACCGGAGCCGAAGGCGGAACGCCGGGGCGGGCCACCGCTCACGGGCGCGCTACGGCACCCGGCGTTGCGGGTGCACCTCGCCGCCGTGGTCGCGCTGAGCGTGCTGCTCGTCATCCGCTGGGCGATGTCCGGCGTGCCGTTCTTCTGGCCGCTGGTGCCGATGTTCTGGCTCGTGGCGAGCTTCTTCGCGCATGCGAGGATCCGCGGTTTCCGGCAGCGGCGCCGCGACGCTGTGCCATACTGATCTCGTGCGGCACCACGCGGAGCGATTTTTTTACGGGACCCGGACTCCGGCTCCCGTGATCGCGTAGTGCCCGATACCGCAGTCACCGCCAGCCCCGGAGTCCTCGGACCCGGGGCTTCGCCGTCCCAGGGACGAATGAGGTTCCGGACTTCAGAGAGGTCCCGATGAACGCGCAGACGCAGAACACCGAAGAGCCGACCCCTGCCGACGTCCCCTCGGCGGACGAGATCTCGTCGCTCCGCAAGGAGATCGACTGGCTGGACGCGGAGATCCTGCGGCTGGTCAAACGCCGCGTGGAGGTGTCGAAGACGATCGGCGCGGCCAGGATGGCCGCGGGCGGCACCCGCATCGTCTACAACCGCGAGATGGATGTGCTCGCCCGCTACCGCGAACTGGGCCCGGAGGGCCGTCAGCTGGCGATGGCGCTGCTGAACCTCGGCCGCGGCCGGCTGGGCCGCTGACGCCGCCGGAGGAACTCAGGGTTTTCCCCGAGCCACGCACCGCCCGGCCCGGGCACACTGGTGGTGACCACACATCGGCGACCACGGCCGGGCCGTCCGCTTCGGCGGAGTCACGCGTCTCCCGACCGGCAGACCCCGCGGGGTGCCCCTGCCGCATGCTCGCGCAGGCACACTGGAACGAAACGGGCAAGCGTGACAAAAGGAAGGACATCATGATCAACGTCATCGCCGTCGTCATCGCGATCGCGAGCGTGCTCGCCGCGCTGGGCCATGTGGGTTACCTGGCCCTGCTGAACAACGCCGCGGGTAAGCGCGCCGGTGGTGCGCCGGTCGCCGAGTACGTCCGCGGCCGGTGGGCGATCGCGGGCGGGACCACCGCCGCCTCGCTGTTCGCCTGGCTGCTGACCAGCGGCGGACCGTTCCTCGACATCGTTTCGATCATCGTCGCCGTGGGCAGCGGCGCGGTCGCGACGAAGGCTCTTCAGTCGACCCAGGCGAAGTATCGCAGCGGAGGGTGACCATCGGGAGCAGGTGTTATAGCACTCCGTAGCGTTGGCCACGCCCATTTGGCCGCGCCCGGTCGGGTGAATCATCTGCAACTTGCAGGATCGGCCGAGACTTCGGCGGCCGGTCCTCTTAGGGTGGTCCGCGTGAGGACCCTTGCGTCTGGGTCGGGCGATGCCCGAGAGGCGCGCGGGGGCAGCGGCCCTGCGCGCCTCCTCTCGCATGCGCGTGCATTTGCTCAGGAGTCCGCTCGTGATTCCGCGCGTGAGCGGTGTGCTCCGTTCGGCTTAACCGTGGCCGCACCCGCGTCAGGGCGGACCGCCGGAAGGGTCGGTCCGATATGACCGTCGGGGCGGAACACCCAGGACATGGCAGGGCCGTGAGCGGCGCGCATCCGGGCAGGCACCGGGCGGGCGCGGCGGGTACCTGGACGCCGCCGGTGCCGCCGAGGCAGGGCGGCCACCATCACCGGCGGGCCGCCGAGCCCGTCGACCCGCCGTCGACCGGTTCCCTTCCGCTTCCCCCGCCGCGGACACCCGATCCGGGCCGGGGCTCGACGTCCGGTTTCCTCGGCACGCACGGGAGCCTGCCCCTGCCTCAGCCGCAGCGGCCACCCCGCGAGCGTCCGGCTCCCCCGCCCCTGGCCGCCGAACCGCCTGCCCGCGTCCAGGTCTCGTTCGCGACGCCGGGCCGGGAGCGCGCCGGGCGGCACGAGGAGCAGGCGGCACAGCGCACCCGGGTGAAGCTGACCCCGCCGCCCCCGCGGCCCGCGGTGCCGGAGGAGGACGACGTCCGGGTCTACCTCGCCCCGCCCGCCGACGGACTCGGCACGTTCGACCTCGGTTCGGTGCCCGCCTCGGTCACCCCGCCGAAGACCTGGCGCAAGGCGGCCTGGTTCGCGACCGGCGCGTCCGGCGCCGTCGTGGTCGGCCTGCTGTTCGCCGGGACGCTGCTGGTCGGCAAGCCGGAAACCGAGCAGGCCAGCCAGGGTGGCTGGCCCGGTTACCGCGGCGGCGCCCCGGTCGTCAGCGAAGATCCGTCGGCGCTGACGCCGCCGGGGCAGCACGGCGGCACCGGCGGGCACCCGAGCAGCGGCCGCCCCGAGCGCGCGATCGGCAACACGAGCAACTCGCCGGGCGGGTCCACCTCCGGCACCTCGGACAGTCCGGACGGTTCGGCGACGGATCCGGCGGGGACGCCGTTGACCACCTCGACGTCGAGGCCGGGCAGCCCGTCCGCGCCGTCGACGAGCCGCGCTCCGCAGAAACCGCCGGTCACCCCGGCCGACCGGACCACCACGCCACCGCCCATCTGGTACGCGGCGCCGCAGAACGCGCAGGCCATGGGGGACAACTCGGAGAAGTTCTTCAACACCGTCACCACCAACCCCGGCGAAGCCTCGTCGGTGACCACCGGCGAACTCCACGACGAGGGGCCCCAGCGGCTGTCCGAGCGGTACGCCGACGTCGCCTACTTCGAGGTCAAGAAGGTCTCCATCGACCAGCGGAAGTCGCAGACCGTCAACACCGTCGAGGTCACGCACAAGGACGGCACCAAGACCATCGAGCAGCACACCCTGAAGTTCGGCGACGGGGACAAGATCACCAGCGACAGCCGGTAACCGTTACCTGCAAGTGCAGGCTTCCCGTTCCGATGCACGTGCGGTGCGCCGAACGGTCTCCCCTGGTCCGGGTGGGTGACATAGGCTGCCGTTCGTCGTATCGCGACGGCATCCCGGCGACAGGCTCTGGCAGATGCCGTCCGCGCAGGGTTACCTGACGACAGCGGGGCCGGAACCGATCACAAGTCGGCCATCCGGCCCAGCGGCGGCAGCCGAACGGCCTACCGTCGTCCCCGGACCCCAGAGCGAGGATTTCGTGCTTGATCGGCAGCGCACACGGCGTGAACCGGACGCCGTCCGCGTCGAGGACGTGATACCGGCCGAGATTCTCGGCGATGTCGGCGACGCCGACCGCGCCTATCTCGAGCAGGTGTTCCGCGAGCCGCAGAAGTACCTGCCCCCGCGCAGACAGTCCAGCGCCACGGCCGAGGCAGGCGCCGAGGATTCCGGGGACGAGCCGGAAAACCGCTTCGCCCGCCGCGCCAAGCTGGCCGGGCTCGCCATGGCGGGCGGGCTCGTCGCCACCGCCGTGGTGGTCGCGCCGACGCTCACCGCGGCACACCGTCCGGTCACCGTCACCGAGGCCACCGCGCCCGCCGGGTTCAGCGGTGCCGCCGCCCTCGGTGGCCGCGCCGTCCCGCACCAGCAGCAGCAACACAACGCCGCCGACGGCGGCACCACCGCGGGCCAGCAGGACACGACGGGCCACGGCAAGCAACCCGCGTCCTCGTCCGCGCCGGCACCGGGCCAGTCATCGGTCACGCCGTCGAGCAGCGCGGCGCCCACCAGCTCCGCCACCACCTCCGCACCGAAGACGCCCGGCGACAAGCTGGCCGCGGTGAAGAACTTCTACGCCACGATCGGCCGTGACGCCAACGGTGCCCTCGCGCTGCTCGCCCCGGCACTCGCGGGCGGCGAGCCCGGTGACCTCGTGCGTGCCTGGAGCACCATGGACGCCATCGACGTGCAGGAGAAGGACACCCAGGTGCAACCGGACGGGTCCGTCCTCGCCGTGGTCACCATGCGCCAGCCCGACGGCGGCCTGCTGCGAGTCACCCAGCTGCTCCGGTTCGCCGAGAACACCGCCGCTCTGATCACCGACGCCCGGCTGCTGTCGGCCCAGTACATGTGACCGCGCCGGGCCGCCGGGAGGCGTTCGGGCTGTGCCGAGTGTGTGTGCACAGAGTGAACGCCTAGCCTTGTCACGGGCCGGTCTCGGTGAAACCGGCACACAGCCCACAACATGTGCATACGCTCCGGAGGTGCGACGTGCCCATGGCCACGTCGCCGGGACGGGTGAACCCCCGTCCCGTGAAGTCGGAGCCCCAAAGGGAGGTCGCGTGAGCGACGAGGGTCGCCTGGTCGCCGGCCGGTACCGCATTGTCCAGCGGATCGGTACAGGCGCGATGGGTGCCGTCTGGCAAGCGCACGACGAGGTACTGGGCCGCACAGTGGCGATCAAGCAGCTGCTGCTCCAGCCGGGACTCGAAGCACACGACGCGGAGGACGCCCGGCAGCGCACCATGCGCGAGGGCAGAATCGCGGCGCGGCTGCATCACCCGAACGCGATCTCGGTGTTCGACGTCGTCACCGACGACAACGGCCAGCCCTGCCTGATCATGGAGTACCTCAACTCCACGAGCCTGGCCCAGGTCCTGCAGGAACGCCGCACGCTGCCGCCCATCGAGGTGGCGCGGATCGGCGCGCAGGTGGCCGCGGCGCTGCGCGAGGCGCACGCGGTGGGCATCGTGCACCGCGACATCAAGCCCGGCAACATCCTGCTCGCCGGGAACGGCACGGTGAAGATCACCGACTTCGGGATCTCCCGCGCCAAGGACGACGTCACGGTCACCAAGACCGGGATGATCGCCGGGACACCGGCGTATCTCGCGCCCGAGGTCGCCATCGGCGGCGACCCCGGCCCCGAGTCGGACGTGTTCTCGCTGGGCTCCACGCTGTACGCCGCGTGCGAGGGCCAGCCACCGTTCGGTCTTTCCGAGAACACACTGAGCCTTCTGCACGCGGTCGCCGCCGGGCAGATCAACCCGCCGCGGCAGTCCGGTCCGCTGGCCAGTGTGCTCGCGGTGCTGCTGCACCCCGAGATCGAGCACCGGCCAACCGCCGAGGAGTGCGAAGAGCTGCTCGACGCCGTCGCGCGCGGGGAGACGCCGCTCGGCGGGCCCGCGGACGAGACCGTGCTGTCACCTGCCGCCGGAGTGCTCGGTGGCGCGGCGGTCGGCGCCGCGGCGGGCGCGGTGGGCGCGGCCGCGCTCGCGGGCGAGGACGAGGTCCCGGCCGGGCACTCGGGCACGCTGCTCGACGGCCCGGAGCCGGACGGTCAGTACTACGACGACGAGGACGACTACGCGCCGGCCACCGGATATCCGGAAGACGACTACGACCGGCAGGGCTACTACCCGGACGAGCACTACGACAACGGTCACGGCGCGGGCCCGGACCGCACCGCGCTGATGGCGCCCGGCGCGGCGCCCGCGACCGAGATGATCGACGACCCGTACCACGACTACGACGAGCCCCCGCCACCTCCGGCCCGCGGCCACACGAGCCCCGAAGACGAAGAGGACGACGAGAAGCCCGGCGCGTGGAAGAAGCCCGCGATCATCGGTGGCGTCGTCCTCGTCGCGCTGGTCGGTCTCGGCGTGTGGCTGCTGGGTTCGAACAACCCGGAGACACCCGCCGCGCCCCCGCCGCCGGTGTCCAGCTCCAAGGCTCCGTCGACCTCGGAGTCGGTTCCGTCCACTTCGGACAGCCCGACGACCGCGGAGTCGTCTGCCGCGCCCACGACGAGCGACACCCCGACGCGCCGCACGACTCCGCGCAACACGCAACCCAACAACCCGCAGCCGACAAGGGAAACGACTCCGACTCCGGAGACGACACCGACGAAGTCGTCGCCGAGCAAACCGCCGTCGTCGCCACCTAGCTCGCCGACGACGTCGCCGACTTCCTCCACCACGCCATAACCTGGAGTCGTGGTGAGTTCTGAAGGCAGCATCGTCGGGAGCCGCTATCGGCTGGATCAGCCGATCGGCCGGGGCCGCGCGGGCATCGTCTGGCTCGCGTTCGACACCCGGCTGTTCCGGACCGTCGCGATGAAACGGTTGTACCTGCCCGTCGGACTGCCGCCGGACCGTGCCGAGCAGGCGCGCGCGGCGGCGATGCAGGAGGGCAAGGACGCGGCGCGGATCGAGCACGCCTGCGCGATCAAGGTGTTCGACGTGCTGCCCGACGGCGACGACATCTGGCTGGTGATGGAGTACATCCCCTCGCGCAGCATGTCGACGTTCCTGACCGAGCACGGCACGCTCACCCCGGAGCAGGCGGCGTCGCTCGGCATCCAGCTGGGCAAGGCGCTGACCGCGATCCACGCGGCCGGGATCGTGCACCGCACCCTCGAACCGGGCACGGTGCTGCTGGCCGACGACGGCGGCGTGAAGCTCACCGACATCGGCATCACCGGCGGCGGCCCGACCCCGGCGTACCGCGCACCGGAGGTCACCCGCGGGCTTCCGCCGTCTGCGCCGGCGGACGTGTTCTCGCTCGGGGCGACTCTTTATGCCGCGGTCGAAGGGATGCCGCCGTTCGGCGAGGACGGGCAGTCCTCGGAACGGCCACCGCAGAAGGCGGGCGTGCTCAGCGGCGCGCTGCGCAAGATGCTGCGGGAGGACCCGCTGGTCCGGCCGACCATGGCCGACACCGTCCGTTCGCTGAGCGCGATCACCGAGGGCAAGGAGACGGCGTTCATCCCGCCGACCGCGCCCGCGATGCCGACCGTGCCCGCCTCGTGGCCGGTCACGGCGGGGGCGCAGCTCCCGCAGCAGATGCCGCTCCAGCAGGCACAAGCACCGTTCCCGCAACAACTCCCGCAGCAGCAGCTGCCCCTTCAACAGGCGGCGACGCAGCAGATGCCCGGCCCGGTCGCGACGCAGTACGCGCCACCGCCGGTTCAGCCCGCGCCGCAGGCCGCGCCGTCGGCGTCGCGGGGTTCACTGTCCCCGACGACGCGGAAGTGGCTGCTCACCGTGGCCGCGGTCCTGGTCGCCGTGCTCGTCGGCATCGGCATCGTGGAACTGCTCTTCGTCTAGGCCATCACCTTGCTCGTCGCCTCCCGCATGGCGTCGAGCAGTGTGCGGACGGCCGGTCGGCCGCAGGCGCGTTCGGTGATCGCGGCGTGGATGGAGCGGAACGGGCCGGGGTTGCGGATCTTGCGCGTCACGACGCCGGGATGCGGGGTGCCGAGCCCGAGGTCGGGAATGAGCCCGACCCCCAGACCGGCGGCGACGAAGCCCTGCGCGGTCTGGTAGTCCTCGGACTCCACGACGAAGTTCGGGGAGAAACCCGCCGACGCGCAGGCGTCGAGCAGGATGTTGCGGCAGATGCCGGGAACGCCGTCGATGCCGATCCACGGTTCATCGGCCAGCTCGGTGAGGTCGAGGACGCGCTTGCGGGTCAGCGGATGCGCCTTCGGCAGCACGGCGCGATACGGATCGTCGAGCAGATGCACGAACTCGACGCCCTTGCCCGCCGACCGCTCGTGCGGGGACACCACGATCGCGACGTCGGCGCGGCCCTCCTCCACCTCGGGCAGTGGATCGTCCGGTTCGACAAGCTTGAGGTCGAGCCGGATTCCCGGATGTTCGCGGCGTACGGCGGCGACGGCGGGTGGAACCAGCGACGCGCCGGCGGTCGCGAAGTAACGGATGCCGAGGCTCCCGGTGTGTCCTGCCTTGAGTTCGGTGAGCGCCGCCTCGGCGCGGGCGAGCTCGGCACTCAGCGTCTCGGCGTGTTCGGACAACAGCGAGCCCGCCGGGGTGGGCCGCACGCCGCGGCCGACGCGCATCAGCAGCTCGACCCCGGCCTCACGCTCCAAAGTGGACAGCTGTTGGCTGATCGCGGACGGGGTGTAGCCGAGGTTCCTGGCCGCGGCGGTGATCGACCCGCTGGTGATCACCGCGCGCAGCACCTGCATGCGCCGTACGTCCAGCATGGCTCCGATACTACAGATCTCCTTAACTATCCGTGTAGTGATATTCGCTTGTCCTTACGTCTTTTCGCGGCGAGGCTGGTGGTGATCGTTGAGGAGGACTGGGGTGAGTGAGACCAAAACCCTGCTGCGGATCGCCGCGCTGGCGTTGATGTGGGGGTCGAGTTTCTTCTGGATCAAGCTGGGGCTCGGGGCGTTGTCCCCGGTCCAGCTGGTCCTCGCGCGGCTCGTGCTCGGCGCGGTGGTGCTGCTGGCGCTGTGCCGTCTGTTCGGGAACCGCCTGCCCGCGGACCGCCGGACATGGGGGCATCTGGCGGTGGCCGCGTTCTTCCACAACGCGTTGCCGTTCCTGCTGTTCGCGATCGGCGAGACGACCGTGGACTCCGGGATCACCGGCGTGCTGAACTCGACGACGCCGCTGTGGGTGCTGGTCGTGGCGCCGATGCTCGGCGTGCCGAGCCGGATGACGGCGGTCCGGGTGACCGGGCTGATCGTCGGACTCGCCGGAATCCTGCTGATCTTCGCGCCGTGGCAGGCCTCCGGGCTGCTGAGCTGGGGAGCGCTGGCGTGCCTCGCGGCGGCGGCGAGCTACGGCTTCGCGTTCGTCTACGAAGGCCGCTACCTGTCCGGAACCGGCGTATCGCCGTACGCGCTGTCGGGCGGTCAGATGCTGCTGGCAAGCGGGTTCATGCTGCTGGCGGTGCCGTTCGGCGGGCTCACCCCGATCCACCTGAGCCCGGTGCCGCTGATCGCCGTGCTCGTCCTCGGCGTCGGCTCGACCGGGATCGCGTTCGTCCTGAACTACCAGCTACTGGCCAGTGAGGGCGCGGTCGCGGCGTCGGTCGTCGGCTACCTGCTGCCGGTGGTCTCGGTGCTGCTCGGCGCCGTGTTCCTCCACGAGCCCCTCGAACTCCGGGTGATCGCCGGGATGCTCGTGGTCCTCGGCGGCGTGGCCCTCACCCGCCTCCGGAAGCGGGAGCAGGGGACCTTTACTCCCGCTTCCACCGCCGCCCCGGAAACGGAGCGGCGCCCCCTCGCCACCGCCGCCGACTGACCCCGCCCCATCCCCCACTCCGTCACACCAGCCCCACCCGCCCCAGCCGAGCGCGTTTAGCGGGCTAAACGCGCCCGTTAGGGCGCGTACGCAAGTTCATGGAAAACGGAGTGGGGTGAGGCCGTGGGGGTCGCATCGAGGGACCAGGGGCCTATCGATGCGACCCCCACGGAATGATCAGAGGCGGAGCCGTGGCCAGTTCGCGGTGTCGCGCAGGAGCTGCCGGTCGTGCGTGGCGAGTACGACGGCCGCGCCGGTCGCGGCCAGCGCCTCGGTCAGTTCCTCGACGAGCGACATCGACAGGTGGTTCGTCGGCTCGTCGAGCAACACGACGTGCGGCCGCGACGCGAGCAGCATCGCCAGGTCGAGACGTCGCTGCTGGCCGATCGACAGCTCCGACACCCGACGCCGCGCATCGGCCGCCGGCAGCAGGCCCAGCCGCTCCAGCGACACGACCTCCGCTTCGCGCAGCCGCCCCTCGACGACGAGCTTGTCCACCGCCGCGGCAAAGACGTCCCGCGCGGAACGCCGTGACGACGCGGGCGATTCCTGCGCCAGCAACGCCACCCGCGCGGACCTGGCCCGGCGCACCGTGCCGGACGCGGGAGGGACGCCGCCCGCGAGCACCGACAGCAGCGTCGACTTCCCGGAGCCATTCGCGCCCGTAACGACCAGGCGCTCGCCCGACCGGAGCGACACCGACCGCGGCAGGGTCAACCGGCCGTCGACCGTGACGTCCTCGGCCGCCAGCAACGTCACGCCCGGCATCACCGGAAGCTCGGGAACGTCCAGTCGCAGCGGCGGCTCGGGAACGGCGACGACATGTGCCTCCAGGTCCTCCTGCCGCCGATGCACCGCCCGCACCAGCCCCGGCGCACGGGTCGCCCGGGTGTGCTTGCCGGTTCCCTTCGCCGGACGCCACCCGGTCGACAGCCGGTCCTGCGCCGCCGCGAGGTCCTCGGCCAGCCGTTGCTGTTCGGCCTGCTGATCGCGGTATTCGGCGAGCCAGCGTTCACGTTCGGCACGCCGGCCTTCGCGATAGCCGGCGTAGCCACCGCCGTAGGTGCGCGGACGCCCGTCCCTGGTCGGATCGAGGTCGAGCACCGCAGTGACGACGTCGGTGAGCAACGCCCTGTCGTGGCTCACGAGCACCACCCCACCGGGATGTTCCCGAAGCCGCGCGGTGAGATGCGCGAGGCCGTCGGCGTCCAGATGGTTGGTGGGCTCGTCCAGCAGCAGCAGGTCGTGGCCCGCGCCGAGCAGGCACGCCAGCCGGACGCGGTACCGCTGGCCGACCGACAGCGTCGCCAACGATCGCGACCGGTCGTCGACAGCGCCGAGCGCGGCCAGCGAAACGTCGACACGGCGATCGGCGTCCCACGCGTCCAGCGATTCCGCCGCCGCGAGAGCATCGGCGTAGCGCTGTTCCGCGCCAGGGCGTTCCTCGACGAGTGCCTCGGTCGCCGCGTCGAGTTCCTGCACGGCGAAACGGGCGTCGGCCAGTTCGAGATCGATCAGGTCACCGACCGTGCGGTCGTCCGCGACGGGCATTTCCTGATCCGCGACCCCGAACGTGCCGACCAGCTGCACCGAACCGCTGTCCGGCGCCAGCGCACCCGACAACACTTGCAGCAGCGTGGTTTTCCCGCGTCCGTTCTCCCCTGCCACGCCCAGCCGGACACCGGGAGAAACCGTCAGGTCGACACCGGCCAGAACCGGTTTACCGCCGCGCGCGACATGGAGATCCGACGCGGTGAGATGCGCCCGATGGCGCGCGGGCACGACTAAAGAGCGAGTCATTACTTCCTCCTGTACCGAATACCCGCGCGCTACCACCGGAGAAATCCGGGAGCGGACGACGGTATTCGTGTAGTCCGAAATGGACAGTGGTCACCGAGGACAAGGACGAGCCTTGCCGGGCGCCATCAGAGGAAGTAGAAGTACATCACGCCGCGACGTTAACGGAGCCGGGAAAGGCTCCGCAAACGCTTTTCGTGTGTCGGCCGCTACACCAGGCGGCGGTCGGAAGCCCAGCGGGAAAGCTCGTAACGGTTGGACAGCTGGGTTTTGCGCAGCACGCTCGACACGTGGGTCTCGACCGTCTTCACCGAAATGAACAGCTCGGAGGCGATCTCCTTGTAGGCGTACCCGCGCGCGAGCAGGCGCAGGACGTCGCGCTCGCGCGGGGTCAGCAGGTCCAGTTCCGGGTCGTTGATCGGCGCGGAACCCGGCCGGTCCGCGAAGGCGTCGAGCACGAACCCGGCCAGCCGCGGCGAGAACACGGCGTCGCCGTCGGCGACGCGCACCACCGCGCGCACCAGTTCCTTCGACGAGATCGTCTTGGTGACGTAGCCGCGCGCGCCGGCGCGGATGACCGCGATGACGTCCTCGGCCGCGTCGGACACCGAGAGCGCGAGGAACACGACGTCCGGCAGGTCCGGGCGCACGCGGCGCAGCACTTCGGCGCCGCCGCCGTCGGGCATGTGCACGTCGAGCAGGACGACCTGCGGTTTGGTCCGTGCGATCCCGGCGACCGCCTCGCCGACCGAGCCCGCCTCGCCGACCACCCTGACCTCGTCGGTGATGGCGTCGAGTTCGGTGCGCACCCCAGCGCGGAACAGCGCGTGATCGTCGACGAGGAAGACCTTCACCGGCTCCCTCGCCTGCTGGTTCTCCGTCACGTTGCTCCCCTCATCGGCCGCCTCATCGAGCATAGCGGTCTCAGGCGGCACCCTTGCCCGCCTTCACCGGCATGGCGAGCTGGACCTCGGTGCCCTCCCCCGGCGCGGTGCGCAGCTTGCACGTCCCGCCGTGCCTGCTCATCCGCCCGCGAATCGAATCGGCGAGCCCGTGCCGGTCGGCCGGGACGACGTCCGGATCGAAGCCCTTGCCGCGGTCGCGCACGAAGACGGTGACCTCCGTCGGCTCGACCTCCGCGTAGACGCTGACCTCTTCGACGCCGGCGTGCTTGGCGGCGTTCACGATCGCCTCGCGGGCCGCCTGCACGAGCGCGGTCAGTGATTCGTTCAGCTCGGCCTCGCCGACGACGACCTGGCCGACCGAGATCGCGAAGGTGTCCTCGACCTCCCCGCACGCGGTGGCCAGTGCCTCCGACAACGACCCGGCGGTGACCTCGGCGTCGTCCTTCTTCCCGCTTTCGGCGCTCTTGCCGTAGCCGGACGGACCGTAGAGCCAGCCACGCAGCTCCCGTTCCTGGCCCCGCGCCAGCCGCGCCACCTCGCGCGGGGACTCGGCCTGCTTCTGGATCAGCGCGAGCGTCTGCAGCACCGAGTCGTGCAGGTGCGCGGCGATCTCGGCGCGTTCGTCGGTGCGGATACGGGCCTTGCGCTCGTCGCTGAGGTCACGGACAAGGCGGAGCCAGAACGGCACGGTCAGCACCGCGACCCCGATGAGCGTCGCGAGTACCGCGACCAGCGCGAACTGGACCTGATCGAAACTGCCGGATCGCAGGATGACCACGCCGATGCCGGTCATCACCAGTGCGACGCCCGCGACGACGCGGATGACCGCCTTCCAGCCGCCTCCACCGAGGAACGCCCCGGCGACGCTGTCCTTCGCGCCGGTGCGCCAGCGGCGCCGCTGCGATTCGTCGGCCTCCCGCCAGACGACCGCGGCACCGATCATCGCGACCGCGAGCGGAACCGCGACCCAGCCGCTGATGAACCCGGTGAGCGTGCCGCTCGCGACGGCGAGGCCGACGCCGAGCGCGACCAGGCCGAACGCCTGCTGCCGTTCCTTGCCGGTGGGCTGCGGCTGCTCGGCGTCCTCGGCGCGTTGCTGGACGAACACCCACAGCAGGCCGTAGGCCAGCAGCCCGGCGCCGTTGACCGCGGCGAGCAGCGCGAACGCGGTGCGGACCCAGACGACCTGCACGCCGAGGTGATCCGCGAGCCCGCCCGCCACACCCGCGATGGCCCGGCCGGACCGGCGCCGGAACATCTTCGGCGGCCCGGCGGGCGCGACGGGCACGACGGGTGCCGCGGCTTGCGACGTCACCTGCTCGGCGGTGTCGTGGTCGTGGGAATCCTGCACGCCGTCCATGGTCACACGCCGCGACGTCGTGATCCATCAGGGAAACCCCTGACCCCCGGACTCTGGGGAAACCTCAGGGTCCATCCCGGATGTCCGCGGCGCGCGCGTGCCGCATGCTTTCGGGTATGAGTGGTGCGAGCGAGTCGCGGTCCTCGAAGCCGCAGCTGGTGAACGACTTCGAGGAGACCGTGAAGGACTTCTGGGCGAGCAGGCCGCGGCGGCCGTTCGCCGGGCGGAAGTTCGCGGGGGTGGCGGCGGGACTGGGGAACCGCTACGGCATCGACCCGGTCGTGGTGCGCGTGGCGCTGGTGGTCGCGACCGTCTTCGGCGGCTTCGGCATCGCGTTCTACATCCTCGGCTGGCTGTTCTTCCCCGGCGAGGGCGACGAGGTCTCCGGGTTCGAGGCGTTGATCGGGCGAGGCCGCTCGGCGGTGTCGCCCGCGTTCGCGGTCCTGCTGTGCCTGGCCCTGCTCCCGTCCGCGATCACGGCCTTCGGCGGCAGCTGGTTCGACGGCGGCGGCCTGATCGGCTTCGCGCTGACCGCGGCGGCGCTGTACCTGCTGCACCGCAGCCGTGGCCAGTTCAACCGGCCCGAGCCGGTGACACCGCGGGTGAAGCACGGCGCGGCCTCCTTCACCACCACGGGCGCTTCGGGGACTGCTGGGACTGCTGGGTCTTCTCTGGGGAACGGAGCTTTCACGATGACCGACACGACGACCGCGCCGTCGCCGTCGCCCACGGGTTTCGACCCGCTGGCGGCCGACCCGGCGGGCTGGGACCTGCCGGAGGCCACGCCGCCGCCGGCACCACCGCGACCGGGGCCGCCGCCAGGGGCGGCCGCTCCGCGCGGACGCCGGTCCAAGATCGGCTCGGCGACGTTCGGCCTCGCGATCGTCGTCGCGGGTGCCGGGGTCGCGCTGAACCTGGACGGCAACAGCTGGTTCACGCTGCCGCACATCATCGGCCTGGTGCTCGCCGTGGTCGGGATCGGCATGGTGGCGGGGGCGTTCGTCCGCGGCGGACGCGGGCTGGTCGGCCTCGCGGTACCGCTCGCGATCGTCGGTATGGTGCTGACGACCGTGCCGTTCAACAACTTCTCGCTGCGCGGGGGCGTCGGCGACATCAACGCGACGCCGAGGAACCTCGCCGAGCTGAAGCCGGTCTACGAGCACTCGGCGGGGAACATCCACCTCGACCTGACGCAGCTGCCGGCAGGTGAGCCGCTCACGACGACGATCACCAACGGCGCCGGCGACACCAAGGTGGTCGTGCCCGCGACGGCGGATGTGACGGTCTCGTGCAAGACCAACGCGGGCCAGGTCGACTGCCTCAACCACGAGACCTCCGGGGTCGGGCAGAGCGCGACGGACGTGACGGACAACGGCACCGACGGCCCCGGCGGACAGAAGATCACCCTGACCGTGACGAACACCGTGGGCAACGTGGAGGTGCGCCGTGGCTGAGGACAACCCGTACGCCTACGACGAAGGCTCGACCGAGACTCCGGCCCAGCCGGCACGACGTGGCGTCGACGCGTTCACCCTGATCGTCGGGATCGCGACGCTGCTGGTGTCCGGGTACGTGCTCTCGGACGGCGCGACCTGGCTGCCCCGGTTCGACTTCCGCTGGATGATCGCCGGAGCGGCGGTGTTCGTCGGGGTGCTCCTGCTCGGCGCGTCCTTCCGCAAACGCCGGCACTGACCTTCCCGCGCACAGACCACTTCTCACACGGAGGCCCCGGGCACCCCTCTCCCGGGGCCTCCCCCTTGTGCCCGGCCCGAAGCGCAGTTAGCGGGCTAAACGCGGTCCTTAGCGTGCCTAAACGCCGCGTTTAGCCCGCTAAACGCGCTCGGCTGGGGCGTGTGGGGCTGATGTGACGGTTCGGAGGGCGCGCGGAGGCGCCCCGGGGAGAGCCCGGGGTGTCAGGCGGGGAGGGAGTGGGTCACTCCCACTCGATGGTGCCCGGCGGCTTGCTCGTGACGTCGAGGACCACGCGGTTGACCTCGGCCACCTCGTTGGTGATCCGGGTCGACACGCGCTCCAGGACCTCGTACGGCAACCGCGTCCAGTCGGCGGTCATCGCGTCCTCGGACGACACCGGCCGCAGCACGATCGGGTGACCGTAGGTCCGGCCGTCGCCCTGGACGCCGACACTGCGGACGTCGGCGAGCAGGACCACCGGGCACTGCCAGATGCTCCGGTCGAGCCCGGCGGCGGTCAGCTCCTCGCGGGCGATCGCGTCCGCGGCGCGCAGCGTCTCCAGCCGCTCGGCGGTCACCTCGCCGATGATCCGGATGCCGAGACCCGGTCCGGGGAACGGCTGGCGCTGCACGATCGTCTCCGGCAGGCCCAGTTCGAGGCCGACCCGGCGGACCTCGTCCTTGAACAGCAGCCGCAGCGGTTCGACCAGCTCGAACTGCAGGTCGTCGGGCAGTCCGCCGACGTTGTGGTGGCTCTTGATGTTCGCGGCACCCTCGCCACCGCCGGACTCGACGACGTCGGGGTAGAGGGTTCCCTGCACCAGGAAGCGGTAGTCGCCCTGGGCCTTGAGGTCACGCTCGGCCTGCTCGAACACGCGGATGAACTCGCGGCCGATGATCTTGCGCTTCTCCTCGGGATCGGTGACCCCGGCCAGCGCGTCGAGGAAGCGCTCACGCGCGTCGACGGTCACCAGGTTGACCCCGGTGGCGGCGACGAAATCACGCTCGACCTGGGTGCGCTCACCGGCGCGCAGCAAGCCGTGATCGACGAACACGCAGGTCAGCCTGTCGCCGATGGCGCGCTGGACGAGCGCGGCGGCGACGGCGGAGTCGACGCCGCCGGACAGCGCGCAGATCGCCCGGCCCTCGCCGATCTGCGCGGCGACACGCGCGACCTGTTCGTCCACGATCGACGCCGTCGTCCACTGTGGACGGACACCGGCGATATCGTGCAGGAAGCGGCGCAGCACCTCCTGGCCGTGCGGCGAGTGCGCGACCTCGGGGTGGTACTGGACTCCGGCGAAGCGGCGTTCGACGTCCTCGAACCCGGCGACCGCGGCGCCCTCGGAGGAAGCGGTGACGACCGCGCCCTCGGGAGCCTTGGTGACGCTGTCGTTGTGGCTCATCCAGGCGGTCTGCTGACTGGGCAACCCGGCGTGCAGGACCCCGCCGTCGCCCTGGACGCGGACCTCGGTGCGGCCGAACTCGCGGACGCCGGTGGGCTCGACGGTGCCGCCGAGTGCGCGGGCGAGCACCTGGTGGCCGTAGCAGATGCCGAGGATCGGGACCCCTGCCTCGACCAGCGCGGCGTCCATGTTCGGCGCGTGCTCCGCGTACACGCTCGCCGGGCCGCCGGACAGGATGATCGCGGACGGGTTCTTCGCCAGGATCTCGGCGGCCGTCGCGGTGTGCGGCACGACCTCGGAGTAGACCTGCGCCTCGCGCACCCGCCGGGCGATCAGCTGCGCGTACTGCGCCCCGAAGTCCACGACGAGAACCGGACCGGTGGGACTGGGCACCTACGACCTCCTGGCGACGGCGAGCACGCTTCGCCTCCTATCGTCCCAGGTGGGCCGGGTCACCCCACGCCCAGCCCCCGCGCTCACCGCCTCCCTCCCCCACCCCCTTCCCATCGCCCCACCAGCCCCACGCGCCCCAGGCGAGCGCGTTTAGCGGGCTAAACGCGGCACTTAGCGGGCGCAAGCAACCAAATCCAGGCGAAACGAGGACTGTGGCTGACCGCGATCGGCCGTACCGTCGCGGACATGAGCATCGACTGGCCCGCCCACCTCGCCGAGCAACTCGACTGGCATTGGCACAACCACCTTCGCCCCAAACTGGCGACGCTGACCGACGACGAATACTGCTGGGAGCCCGTGGACGGCTGCTGGACCGTGCGCCCGCGCCGGGACGACGACGTTGACGCGCCGGGCGGCGGCAGTCACGTCATCGACTGGGCCTTCCCCGCGCCGGAGCCGCCGCCGGTGACGACCATCGCGTGGCGGCTCGCGCACGTCATCGTCGGTGTCCTCGGCATGCGCGCCGCCTCCCACTTCGGCGGCCCGCCGATGGACTACGGCACCTTCCCCTACGCGACCACCGCCACCGAAGCGCTCAGCCAGCTCGACGACGCCTACGCGAGCTGGATCGGCGGCGTCCGTGGCCTCGACGCCGACGGCCTCGCCGAGCCCTGCGGCTCCGCCGAAGGCCCCTATGCCGAGGAGCCGATGACCACCCTCGTCCTGCACATCCACCGCGAGACCATCCACCACGGCGCCGAGATCCTGCTGCTCCGCGACCTCTACCGGAACCGTCACACCAGCCACTTCAGCCCCAGCTGAGTGCGTTTAGCGGGCTAAACGCGGCACTTAGGCACGCTAAGGACCGCGATTAGCCCGCTAACTGCGCCTCGGGGCGGGTGCGGGAGCGCGGGAGCAGGAGGAAGGCGAGGGCCATCCCGAGGAGTGCGGGCAGGCCGTGGTTGTCGTGGACGAGCGTGTCGACGACCGCGAGCGCCGGAACCGCGAACGCGCCGAGCCACAGCCGCCGCTCCACGCGGACCCCGAACCGCGACGGCGCGAGCAGCACCGCCGTCGTCAACGCCCCGAGCAGGCCCGCGACACACATCGAGTTGCCCGCCCCGGCCGGGTTCAGCCACAGATAGCTCATCGCCTGCCCGAACAGCCCGCAGCCGAAGTAGAGCACCAGCCACCGCGTCCGCCCGAAGACCTGCTCGGCGGCCACCCCGAACAAAGCCAGGATCACCAGGTTGAACACGAGCCCCAGCGCCCAGCCGTCCTGGAAGAACATCCCGGTGACCAGCCGCCACCATTCACCGGCGTCGATCGCCGCCGCGTCCCGCCGTACGTGGTCGTACAGGCCGGGGCTCACGAGCTGGGCGACACCCGCCAGCGCGGTCACGGCGAAAACCACCGCCGTCAGCACCGGCCGCCGCGCAACGCCGATACGCGCGAAAACGGCGAAATACGGATTCCGGGACGCCAGGCGGGATACGACAGTGGTCATGAAAGAAAGGTAAAGCCGCGGGTCGCGCCGGACCCACGACGTTTGTCATCACTCCTCCCGGCGAAGCGTCACGGAGCGAGCCGTGACGACCCGCCGATTGCCCCGGACGGGTGGGTATCCACACCGGGGACACCGGCGGCGAATACCTTGGTGCGCATGGACATGATCACCCCCGAGCCCCGCCCCGCCTGGATCGCCGGACGCCCCGAGCAGGGCGCCTCGACGCTCGTCGTGCATCACCCGTACGACGGCAGCGAGGTCGCGACCGTGGCGGTCCCGGGTCCGGACCAGGTCGAACGCGCCGTCGCCGCGGCCGTGTCGGTGGCGAAGGAGTTCCGCCGCACCTCGGCACATGTCCGCGCCGCCGCACTCGACCACGTCTCCCGCCGGCTCAAGGCCCGTGCCGAGGAGATCGCCGAGGTGATCACGGCGGAGAACGGCAAACCGCTCAAGTGGGCCGAAGCCGAGGTGAACCGCGCGGTTTCGGTGTTCCGGATCGCCGCCGAGGAGGCCCGGCGGTTCACCGGCGACGTCCAGCGGCTGGACACCGATCCGGCGGGCGAGGCGCGGCTGGCGCTGACCCGCCGGGTGCCGCGCGGGCCGGTGCTGGGCATCGCACCGTTCAACTTCCCGCTGAACCTCGTGGCGCACAAGGTCGCCCCGGCACTGGCCGTCGGCGCCCCGATCATCGTCAAACCGGCCCCGCGCACGCCGCTGTCGGCGCTGATCCTCGGCGAGATCCTGGCCGAAACGGAGCTGCCCGATGGCGCGTTTTCGGTGCTGCCCTTGGGAAACGAGGAAACTTCGGCACTGGTCGCGGACGCCAGGCTGCCGGTGGTGTCGTTCACCGGCTCCGGCCCGGTCGGCTGGTCGCTCGCGGACGCCGCGCCTCGCAAGCACGTCGTGCTGGAGCTCGGCGGCAACGCGGCGGCCGTCGTGCTGCGGGACTGGCCCGACCCCGAGGGGGCTGCCCAGCGCATCGCGACGTTCGGCAATTACCAGGCAGGCCAGTCGTGCATCGCGGTCCAGCGGGTGATCGTCGACGCCGCCATCGCCGGCGAATTCCTTCCGGCACTGCGGGAAGCCGTCGAGGCGCAGCGGGTCGGCGATCCGTACGACCGCAACACCGACGTCGGCCCGGTCGTCGACGAAGCCGCGGCGGAGCGGATCGAGGTGTGGATCGGTGAAGCCGTCGCGGGCGGCGCGAAGGTGCTCACCGGCGGGACCCGCGACGGCGCGAACGTGGCGCCGACCCTGCTCACCGACGTCCCCGCGGACGCGAAGGCGTGGGCGGAGGAGATCTTCGGCCCCGTGCTCGCGGTGTCCGTTGTGGACGGTGTGGATGCGGCGTTCGCCGCCGTCAACGAATCCGCGTATGGCTTGCAGGCCGGGGTTTTCACCACCGATGTGCAGCTGGCCTTCCACGCCGCGTCGGAACTGGAGGTCGGCGGCGTGATCATCGGCGACGTGCCGTCCTACCGAGCCGACCAGATGCCCTATGGCGGCGTCAAGGGCTCCGGTGTCGGACGCGAGGGCGTGCTGTCGGCGATGAACGACCTCACCGAGGAGCGGGTCACGGTGTTCACCGGGATCGAACTCTAGGCCGTCACGCCCTGGGCAAAACGGAAGACGGCGTCCGGGTCATAGGTCTTCGCGATCTGCTTGAGCCGGGCGACGTTGTCCCCGTAGTACGCCGCGGCCCAGTCGGGCAACTCGGGATCGATGTAGTTGACGTAGCCACCGCCGGCGCCGGCGGAGGCCAGTCCGGAGACGACCTCGGCCACCGACCGGGCCACCGCGTCCCGGTTCCGGGCCGTCGCCGGTGCGTAGATCTGCACGCTGGCAAGCGCTTTGCGGTGCCAGAAAGCGGTTTCCGTCGGCGCCACGTCGCTCACCGCACCACCGAGGCTATCGATCAGCAGGTCCATTCCGGACTTTCCCGACGCGAGCGCGGTGACCTTTCCCCCGTCCACGGGGTGCGTGACGATCCGCGAAGAGGCCACAAAGGACTGTCGATCCTCGCTGCCGGAAAAGTAGTCCATGGCGGCCGAATAGCCCATGCCGCGCGCGCTGCGGGAGGTCGGCGTCGCACCCGACCGGGAAACGAAATCGTTCAGCAGCGGAGTCAACGCCGCGGAACTGCCGACGTAGCAGCCGCCGACACGGCACTGCACCGGCGAGCCGCCGGAGATCACGAGGTTCGACCAGAGTTCCCGTGGTGCGGCCGAAATCCAGGACTGCCAGGCGTTGAGCACGTCGTCCGCCGCGCCGGACGGAAACTTCAGCGAGAAGGTGGTGACGCTCGGCGCCGGGTCGGTGCGGAACGTGAACGACGTGACCACGCCGAAGTTCCCGCCTCCCCCACCACGCAGTGCCCAGAAGAGGTCCGGCTCGGAACCGGCGGAGACCGTGCGCAGCTTTCCGTCCGCCGTAACGATCTGCGCGGACTCCAGGTGGTCGCACGTCAGCCCGTATTTGCGGGTGAGCACACCGATCCCGCCGCCGAGGGTCAGCCCGGCGATGCCGACACTCGGGCATGACCCGGCGGGCAGGCTGCGCCCGGCCTGGCCGAGCGCCGCGTAGACGTCCTTGAGCCGTGCCCCCGCGCCGACGACGACGCGGTCTCCCTGAACGTCCACACTGGACAGTTTGCCGAGGTCGAGGACCAGGCCCTGGTCGGGTGCCGAGTATCCGGCGTAGCTGTGCCCGCCGCCACGCGCCGCGATCGGGAGCCGTCGTGCGGCCGCCGTGACGCACGCCTGGACGTCTTCGGCATTCGCGCATTTCGCCACCGCGGCGGGCGTGTGGTTGTCGAAGAGCGGATTGTAGGCGTTCTTGGCGACACCGAACCCGCTGTCGCGTGGCAACACAAGATCGCCGGAAAGCTTGCCACGCAAGGCGTTCCAGTCGGGCGGGCCCGTGGGCACCGGACTGGCCGATGTGGACGGTGCCGGCGCCGAGGTCGTCGAGGTCGACGGCGGCGTACCCCGGCCCGGCGAGCAGGCGGCGGCCACCGCGCCGGCGGCCGAAACCCCGGCCAGCCGCAGAAACGTCCTTCGTCCGACCCTCATGCCCGGTAAGACGTCCGTGCCGCGGCTCGGTTGCCTGGCCTCACCCGCCGGGGGCACCCGAGACCAGCCCGGCGAGCAGCGAGGCGAGCGCGAAATCGAACCGTTCGCCGTGCCGTGCACCGTCGGCCAGAGCCCTGGTGAGCAGCGGGAATTCCGCCGGATCGAGTTCGCCGGTGCTGTCCACATCGGACTGTTCGGCACCCGGTGGCCGCCCGGCTTCGGCGAGCGTGTGACCGAGCACGAACGTCGTCACCGTGTTCAGCACGTCGAGCGCGTGGACCGGCTCGAATCCGGCGTCGGTGAGCACCCGGAGCGCGGTCTCGACGTGTCCGAGCGCGGCGCGACTGGTCACCGGCCGGGTGGCGGCGAGGGGTAGCACCCCGGGATGGGCCAGCAACTCGGCACGGTACGCGCGGGCGAGACGGCCCAGCCACCGCTCCCACGTCTCGCCCGGCTCGGGCAGCACGTCCCCCAGCGGCGCGGTGAGCCGGTCGACCAGCGCTTCGAACAGCGCGTCCTTGTTGGGCACGTAGTGGTAGAGGGTCATCGCCTCGACGTCCAGCGTCGCGCCGAGCTTGCGCATCGACAGCGCGGCCACGCCGTGCTCGTCCACAAACTCCAGCGCCGCGTCCACGACGCGTTCTCTGGTCAGACCGGCTCGCGGCCTGGCACGACGATCGCTCATGACGCCCCTTGACGATTCTTACACCGTAAGGGCAGACTAGCCGCACAGCCACTCTTACAGCGTAAGAAACGAGGAGACGTGAGCAAGCACGCCAAGAACGTCCTGGGCCGGTTCCTGGACATGGTCAACGCGCACGACCTGCGCGACATCGGCGAGGTGGTCACGGACGACGTCACCGAGACCGGCCCGATCGTCGTCGACGCGCCCAGCGGCGGGCTCGAGAACTTCCGGGCGGGCTGGGAGCAGATGCTCGTCGCGTTCCCGGACATCCACGTCGGCGTCGAGACGATGCTCGCCGAGGGCGACACGGTGGCGGCGACTATCTCGCTGTCGGCCACGAACACCGGGTACTACCGCCGCGGCGAAGCGACCGGCAAGCACGCGACGTGGCGCGGCTTTGTCGTGGTCCGGCTGCACGACGGCAAGATCGCCGAATTCGACGCGCTGACCGACCGCTTCGGCGTGCTCCAGCAACTCGGCATCATCGGTGACGACGACGAACTCGCGGCGCCTCGCCAGGCGTCGTGACGCGCCTCAGCACATCAACATCTCAGCGGCGCAGCGCGGCAGGCGCGTTCGCGGGCACGGCCGGGTTCTTCGGCGCGACCGGATCGAGGCGGACGTAACCCGTTTCCTGCCCGGGACGCGCGTCCGCCTCGCCCTTGTTGGGCCAGAACGAAAACGCGCGCTCGGCCTGCGCGGTGATGGTGAGCGACGGGTTGACGCCGAGATTCGCCGTGATCGCCGCACCGTCCACAACGGACAGTCCGGGATAACCGTACACCCGGTGGTACGGGTCGATGACGCCCTCTTCGGCGCTGGCACCGATCGGCACGCCGCCGATGAAGTGCGCGGTGAGCGGGATGTCGAAGATCTCGCCCCATGTCCCGCCCGCGATGCCGCCGATGTGCTCCGCGGTCCGCTCGTTGGCCTCGTGCCCGGCCGGGATGAAGCTCGGGTTGGGCTCGCCGTGTCCCTGCTTCGAGGTGTACTTGCGGCGGCCGAAGAGCCCGCGCTTGGTGTAGGTGGTGATCGAGTTGTCGAGGCTCTGCATCACCAGCAGGATCACCGTGCGCTCGCTCCAGCGGTAGCCGTTGAGCAGCTGCGCGGTCTGGACGGGATGTTTGAGCATGAAGTTGACGGCCTGGCGCCAGCGCGGGACGCGTGAAGCGCCGTCGGTGGCGATGGTCTGCAGCATGCTCATCGCGTTGCTGCCCTTGCCGTAGCGGACCGGCTCGATGTGGGTGTTCTCGTCCGGATGGATGGACGAGGTGATCGCGACGCCACGGCTGAAGTCCCGGTCCGGGTCGACCTTGGTGCGCCCGGAGCCGATGATGGCCTCGGAGTTGGTGCGGGTCAGCTCGCCGAGCCGTTTCGAGAGCTTCGGCAGCCTGCCGGTGTCCTTCATCTTGTGCAGGAGGTTCTGCGTGCCCCAGGTCCCCGCGGCGAGCACCACCTGGCCCGCGGTGATCGTGTGCCGGAACCTGCGCGACGTCGTCCCGGTCTTCCGCAGGCTCACCTCGTAGCCCTGACCTGCGTTTAGCGGGCTAATCGCAGTCACCGTGGTGAGCGGGATGACCTTCGCGCCGTCCTGCTCGGCGAGGTAGAGGTAGTTCTTGACCAGTGTGTTCTTCGCGCCGACGCGGCAGCCGGTCATGCATGAGCCGCATTCGGTGCAGCCGACGCGGTCGGGCCCCGCACCGCCGAAGTACGGGTCCCGCACGCGCTCGCCCGGCTTGCCGAAGTACACGCCGACCGGGGTCGGGTGGAAGCTGTCTGCCACGCCCATGTCCTTCGCGACGTCACGCATGACGACGTCCGACGGTGTGATCGTCGGGTTGGTGACGACGCCGAGCATGCGACTGGCCTGGTCGTAGTGGGGCGCGAGCTCGGACTCCCAGTCGGTGATGTGCGCCCACTGCCGGTCGCGGTAGAACGGCTTGAGCGGACGGTAGAGCGTGTTGGCGTACACCAGTGAGCCACCACCGACGCCGGCGCCCGCGAGCACCATCACGTCGGAGAGCATGTGGACGCGCTGGATGCCGTAGCAGCCGAGCTGGGGCGCCCAGAGGTAGCGCTTGAGGTCCCAGGACGTCTTCGCGAACTCGTCGTCGGCGAAGCGGCGGCCCGCCTCGACGACGGCGACGCGGTAGCCCTTCTCGGTGAGCCGGAGCGCGGCGACACTGCCGCCGAATCCGGATCCGACCACGACGACGTCGTAGTCCAGCTCTTGCCCCGTGGTGGTGTTACTGGCAGTCACACCCTGAGCGTAACCCGGCCCACGCCACCTGACCAGAGGTAAGTTACCCGCCGGTTACCCGGGCCCCCGAGTGCGTTTAGCCCGCTAAACGCGCTCGGTTGGGGCTCCTGTGACTGGTGGGGCGGTCAGCGGGAGCGCGGAGGTTGCCGGGGTGGGCGCCGGGGAAAGAGCCGGAAGAGGTCGCCGAGGGCCCGGATGATCGCCGGACGCTCCCCCGGCGTGGTGCCGCGTAGCGCGATGAACAGGGCCAACAGGCGTATGAGCAGGCTTCCCACGACCGCACCGCCCGCGCCCAGGACGTACTCAGGGCTGATCGAACTCATCCGGCGACCTCTCAAGCAGCGTCCGGCCAAGTCCGTGACGGACCCGAGCGGGACGAAGGCATGAACAAGCAGCCGGAGGTCTCTTCCGCCGGTTCGGAACCGGCCGACGGTGCCGGGGCCTCGGAGAACGGGCACCGTGTTGACGACACCGCCGCTAGGGGAATACTCCCCTCCGCGTGTTCGATGCTAAGCCCTGGGACACCAGGTGACCAGCTGACTCGGGAGCGTTACGCCAAGCGGCTCGCGAAGTGCGTTTAGCGGGCTAAACGCACTTCGCGGCCGAGGTCAGGCGCGGACGGTGAGGCCGACGCGCTGGAACTCCTTCAGGTCCGAGTAGCCGGTCTTCGCCATCGCGCGGCGCAGCGCGCCGAAGAGGTTCACGACGCCCTCGGCGTCCGACGACGGGCCGAACAGCAGGGTCTTGAGGTCGACGGCGTAGTCCGGGCCCGCGGCGACGCGGGAACGCGGCAGCGACGGGTGCGCGGCGGCGGCCGTCCAGTACAGGCCCTGACCCGGCGCGTCGGACGCCGCGGCCAGCGGCGCGCCCAGCATGACGGCGTCGGCACCGCAGGCGATGGCCTTCGCGATGTCGCCCGAGGTGCTGATCCCGCCGTCGGCGAGGACGTGCACGTAGCGGCCGCCGGTCTCGTCGAGGTAGTCACGGCGCGCGGCGGCGGCGTCGATGATCGCGGTGGCCATCGGGACGCCGATGCCGAGGACGCGGTCCGTGCTGGTCACGCCGGGGGTGGCGCCATGGCCGACGATGACCCCGGCCGCGCCGGTGCGCATGAGGTGCATCGCGGTGCGGTAGTCGCTGACACCGCCCGCGATCACCGGGACGTCGAGACGCCCGATGAAGTCCTTGAGGTCCAGCGGCTCGGCGTCGCGCTGGACGTGCTCGGCGGAGATGATCGTGCCCTGGACGACCAGGATTTCGACACCGGCGGCGAGGAGGTCGGGCGTCAGCTCGGCGGCGTGCTGCGGGCTGACCCTCGCGGCCACGGTGACCCCGGACTCGCGGACGGTCTTGATCGCCTCGCTCAGCAGGTCGAGCCGGATCGGCGCCGAGTGCAGCTCCTGCAGGACCCGCACGACGGCGGTCGGGTCCTCGGTGTCCTCGGCGGCACGGACTAGCCGGAAGATCGTGTCCTCGACGTTCGCGTGCCGGGCCCAGAGCCCTTCGGCGTTGAGCACGCCGAGACCGCCGAGCTCGCCGACAGCCACGGCCGTGCCCGGCGACACGATCGCGTCGGTCGGGTGGGTGATCAGCGGCAGGTCGAACCGGTACGCGTCGATCTGCCAGGCGGTGGACACCACCGACGACGACCGGGTGCGCCGCGAAGGCACGATCTCCACGTCGTCGAGGCCATACGCCCGCCGCGCGGTGCGGCCCATGCCGATCTCGACCAGATCCCGCACGGTAAGTCCCTTCTCGTGGTCACGCCCCAGTCTTACGCCCCATTGTCGCTAGGCCGCGTGGGTGACCTACGCACGGGGGCACCCCAACCCCGCCGCGGCCCACCTCGCGCACCCGCCCTGAAGTGCAGTTAGCGGGCTAAACGCGGCGCTTAGGCATGCTAAGGAGCGCATTTAGCCCGCTAAACGCGCTCGGGGGAGGGTGGGGCGGCGGGGTTAGAAGGAGACCTTCTGGACGGAGTCCGCGCGCATGACGGCCTCCTGCTGGAACTCCTTCTTGTAGTCCGCGCGGATCTGCTCGATCTCGGTATTGGCCTTCGCGGCGTCGGCGAACGAGTACACGATGACGATCACGTGGGACCGTTCGTGCACGATCTGCCCGTTCGCGCCCTTCCACTGTCCCTTGCCCGGCAGCTCCGTGAAGCCGTTCGGAAAGGCCCGGGTCAGCTCCTTGTCCGAGAAGATCCCGAACTCGGTGTCCGTCACCTCGGTGCCGTCGGGTTTCCCGGTGCCGAAATACAGCTCGGTGCGCTTCCACACGTCACCAGGCGACGCCGCGACGTCCGAAGAAGCCGCACCGCCCGCGGACGCCGACGCCGAGGACGCCGCGACGCCCCCACCGACTCCCAGCACCGCCACCACGGCCACCGCCGCCACCGTCCGCCGCGAAACCACCCGTCGCGAAACCGACATCCGTCCGTCCCTCCTGAAACCGAAACCGGTCGACATCCGGGAAGTCTTCCGGGTGCCGACCGGCTGGCGGAACGGCTGAACGGGCTGTCTACCGGGTCGTGTAGTTCGGGGCCTCGACGGTCATCGTGATGTCGTGCGGGTGGCTCTCCTTGAGCCCGGCCGCGGTGATCCGCACCAGCTGCGCCTCCTGCAGCTCGGCGATCGTGTTCGCCCCGGCGTAGCCCATGCCCGCGCGCAGCCCGCCGACCAGCTGGTGCACGACGTTGGCCAGCGGCCCGCGGAACGGGATCCGGCCCTCGATGCCCTCGGGGACGAGCTTGTCCTCGTTGAGCACGTCGTCCTGGGCGTAGCGGTCCTTCGAGTACGACTTCGCCTCGCCACGCGACTGCATCGCGCCCAGCGAGCCCATCCCGCGGTAGACCTTGAACTGCTTGCCGTTGACCAGGATCAGGTCACCGGGCGACTCCGCGGTGCCCGCCAGCAGGCTGCCCAGCATGACCGTGGACGCGCCAGCGGCGATCGCCTTGGCGATGTCGCCCGAGTACTGGATGCCGCCATCGCCGATCACCGGGATCCCGGCCGGGCGGCACGCCTGGTCGGCCTCGTAGATCGCGGAAATCTGCGGGACGCCGACGCCGGCGACGATCCGCGTGGTGCAGATCGAACCCGGCCCGACCCCGACCTTGACGCCGTCGACGCCCGCGTCCACCAGCGCCTGCGCGCCCGCACGCGTCGCGACGTTCCCGCCGACGACGTCGACGGCCTCGCCCAGCTCCTTCTTCAGCAGCGCCACGGCGTCCACGACGGCCCGCGAGTGGCCGTGCGCGGTGTCCACCATCAGCACGTCGACACCGGCGTCGGCCAGCGCCATCGCGCGCTTGTGGCCGTCCACGCCGACGCCGACCGCGGCACCGACGACCAGCCTGCCGTCCGGGTCCTTGGTGGCCCGCGGGTACTGCTCGGTCTTGACGAAGTCCTTGACCGTGATCAGCCCGCGCAGCTTGCCCGCGCCGTCGACGATCGGCAGCTTCTCGATCTTGTGCCGCCGCAGCAGCCCGAGCGCCGCGTCCGCGGTGACGCCGACCTGCGCGGTGACCAGCGGCGCCTTCGTCATCACGTCGCTGACCGGGCGGGTGTGGTCGACCTCGAAGCGCATGTCGCGGTTGGTGATGATGCCGACGAGCGTCCCGGCCGCGTCGGTCACCGGGACACCGGAGATCCGGAACCGCGCGCACAGGGCGTCGACCTCGGCCAGCGTCGCGTCGGGCGAGCAGGTGACCGGGTCGGTCACCATCCCCGCCTCGGAGCGCTTGACGACCTCGACCGCGGCGGCCTGCTCGTCGATCGGCATGTTGCGCTGCAGCACGCCGATGCCGCCCTGACGCGCCATGGCGATCGCCATCCGCGCCTCGGTCACGGTGTCCATCGCGGCGGAGACCAGCGGGACGCCCAGGGTGATGTTGCGGGTCAGCCTCGTACTCGTATCGACCCCGCTCGGTACGACGTCCGATTCGGCGGGCAGCAGCAGCACGTCGTCGAAGGTCAGCCCGAGCATGGCGAACTTGCTCGGCACGGGTGCGGTCACGCTGTCGCTGGTCATAGCAGGCGAAGGGCCTTCCTGGCGGGGGATGAACAGGGCCGCGATACGACGCTGTGGGCCTTCCCCTCATGATATCCGGGCCGCGCGCAGGTCCCGGGCGGGTGGGGACCGGCACCACGCGCCCGGTACCGTGCAGGCCGTGCCGCACGATGTGTTGCCCCCAGACCCCTTCGCGGATGATCCGGACGATCCGGCCCGCGCCTTCCTCGACAGCGACGACAGGCTGGACGAACCGATCACTCCCGACGAGCGCACCGAGCTGCTGGCCGACCTCTCCGATCTGGCCGTCTACCAGGCACTTCTCGAGCCGCGCGGGGTGCGCGGCATCGTGGTGGACTGCGGCGAATGCGACGAGCCGCACTACCACGACTGGCACCTGCTGCGGGCCAGCCTGGAGCAGCTGCTCGCCGACGGCCGGATGCGGCCGCACGAGCCGGCCTTCGACCCCAACCCCGGCGACTACGTGAGCTGGGACTACTGCCGCGGCTTCGCGGACGGCGTGACGGCGAACGAAAGCGCCTACTGACGCCCGCCGACCAGCAAAAAGGGCCTTGGTGAGATCGCTCATCAAGGCCCTTTTTGCTGTGCCGGGTTACGGCGTCGACGGCGTGACAGCCTGGCCCTGCTGGCCCTGGCCGCCCGCACCCGTTTCGCTGCGCGGAGTGCCGCTGCCACCCGGCCCGTTGCCGGTGGCGGGGGTCGTCGTGGTGACCGGAGGCGGCGGGGTCGTGGTCGGCGTGACCGGCGGCGGAGGCGTCGGCGACGGCGTGGAGCTGGTCACCGGCAGGCTCGTGCTGCCGCCGCTGCCCGGCAGTGTGGTCGGTGCGCCGCTGGCCTGGTTCGACGGGCTCGTCGTCGGGTTCTGCGGCTGCTGGGACGGCAGCTGGCCCGGCGGCGGCGCGGGCGCCGTCGGATCGTCCAGCTGGGCGCTGAGCTGACGGTGCTGCTGGATCAGCTGGTCGCGGTTCTCCGCGTCGGTGACCTGGCTGAGCGCGGCCTGCGCGTCGGCGAGCGCCTTGCGCGCGAGGTCGAGATTGCCGCCGGCGAGCGCGAGATTCGCCTTCTCCAGGTCCAGTTTCGCCGCGGCGGCGGCTTCCACCGACCGCGCGTGGTCGGCGTAGAGCACCTTGGTGAGTCCCCAGAGCGTGTCCCCGGGCTGCGCGTCACGCGCGGCGAGCCCGGTGCCGGTGAAGGCGATGGCCAGCACGGCGGCCGCGGCGGCGACCGGGACGAGCATCCTGCGACGGCCCCGGCCGGAATGGCGGCGGGCCAGTGTCGCGGCGCCCACGGTGCGCACGGCGGTGTCGACGTCCACGAGCTCGGCGAGCGGCTCGCTGTCGATGTCCCGTCGCCAGGCGACGAGAAGTGCGTTGAGTTCCTGGTCGCCGAGGCTGTCGGCGATCGCCGGGTCCGAGCCGCCGAGGGCGTCCAGCAAGGCGTCGTCGGCCTGGACTGCGGACAGGTCGGCGGCGAACTCCGCCTCGGAGGCGGTCATCCCGTTGCCCCATGCCGACGAGCCCACGGTCTGCTCGTGCTCGGCGCCCGGTCTGTCGTCACGCTCACGCCCGGTCACTCAGATCACCTCCTCGGCGGCGAGGACCTTGCGCAGGCGCGCCAGCGCCCGGTGCTGGGCGACCCGGACCGCGCCGGGCGTCGAGCCCACCGCGTCCGCCGTCTCCTCGGCGGAGAGGCCGACGACCACCCGCAACACCACGATCTCCCGCTGTTTGTCCGGCAGCACCTGCAACAACTGCGACATCCGCTCGTTCAGTTCACCCTGTAGCGCGCGCTGCTCCGGACCGACCCCGCCCTCGACCTCGTCGGGCACCTCCGCCACCGGTTCCGCCCGGTTGCGGGCCGCGGCCCGATGCGCGTCTGCCACTTTGTGCTGGGCGATACCGTAGACGAAGGCCAGGAAAGGTCGCCCCTGATCACGGTACGAGGGCAATGCCGTGAGCACCGCGAGACACACCTCCTGCGCGACGTCGTCTGCCGAAGCGAACGAACGCTCCTGCCTGCCAACCCTGGCCCGGCAATACCGCACGACCAGTGGACGGATGGCCGCCAACAACCGCTCGACGGCCTGTGGGTCGCCCTCGACAGCAGCGGCGACCGGCTCATCCAGTCCATCCCCCACATTGGCCATCGCAGACAACAGTCCCAGTGTTACGTGTAGGCGTGCAAAGAACCCGGCGCATGGTTACTCTCCCCGTGCGCCGGTCACATCTACCGTACCTTTGGCCGGTCGACGACGTCCGCTCACGGTCGTCCCCCGGCGCGCCGTGGCGACGCCGGTTCTCCCGCTCCGGCCTTACCTGGCTCTTCTCGCCGAAGACAGCTGTTCAACGAGTGAGGAACCAGACAGGTACGCGGCCCGATGCTGGCTGGGCCGGGAAAAGCCTGCCCGAGTTAACGGACGGAAAACATCAAGGGTGACCGGGAACACAGCTACGGGCCAGGGCGGCCTCCGCCCTGGCCCGTCGTCACCCGTACTGCCGTTCAGGAACGAAGTGCTCGCCCCGGGATCAGGAGACCAGGCCGCGCCGGAAGCCGTGCGCGACGGCCTGCGCGCGATCGCGCACGCCGAGCTTGCGGAACAGGCGCCGGGCATGCGTCTTCACGGTGTCCTCGGACAGGTACAGCTCACGCCCGATCTGGCCGTTGCTCTTGCCCTGGCTCATCCCGCGCAGCACCTGGAGCTCGCGCTCGGTGAGCTGGACACCGGGGTCGGAGGGCTGCCGCGGCGCGGGCACCGAGGTGCTGGCCAGCGTGTGCGCCAGCGCGGCGACCAGCTCCGGACGGGAGGCGTCCCACCGGAGGTAGCCGCGGGCACCGCCGGCGATCGCGGCGGCGATGCTGCCCGCGTCGTCCGGGGCGCCGAACACGATGACGTTGGCCTGGGGGTTCGCGGAAACGAGCCGACGGGTGGCTTCGACGCCCGTCGGGACGGCACGCTGCGTCCCGACCAGCACGACGTCCACCGGCTGGCGGGAGTACCGGGCCAGCAGCTCGTCACCGTGCGCTACGCAGTCGATGCGACTGACCCCAGGGACCGCGGACATCACACGGGTGAGCCCTTCACGGACACTGCGTCGGTCGTCGCAGATCAAGACCGTCGTCACGGGGTTTCCTTCCTGCAGCCGGGTGACATTCCACTTCCCCTATCGGACGCTTTAGCCCGAACCTTGACACGATCCGGTGGCTTTTTTTGAAGTTTCTTAGCCCGGATGCCGGAACGCCGTTTCCTAGAGGCTCAACCCGGTCAAGGCGGAACCCACGGCGATTCGCGCGCGATTCGCCTCCCGCAAGGATCTGCGTGCCGTAACACTGCGTGCAACACCTCAGCGGCTCTGAATCGATACTTCTCGGCGTGTCCTGCCCCAAGGTCCGCCATCACCCCGGCCACCACCCAAGAAAGTGAATAGAGTTCGCTTTTTTCCGTCGCCGCCAAGGCGTTTTCGAGAAGGTCTCTCGCATTGTCCCGCTCGCCGGGATCGCCCGCCGCCATCAGTGCCACTCCGAGCACGATGCCGGATTTGATCTCGTGCCGCCGGGCACCGCGTTCCCTCGCCGCTTCCAGCGCGTGGCGCGCGGGAGCGACGGCCTCGCCCGCCCTGCCCGCGGCGAGTTCGATCTCGGCGCCGACCCAGCCGCTACGCACCGTGGCCCGCCAGCCCGCCTCCTCGGCCGTCGCGAGCGCGAGCAGCCGGCGCGCGGCAGCGAGCCTGCCGAGCGCGAGGTTGTCCGCCGCGAGCCCGAGCAGCGCGTCGGCACGCGCTCCCGCCACGTCGAGCCCGTCGGGGTCGCGGCCGGTGTCCGGGAGCGCGATGGCCAGCGCGTAGGCCTCCCCGTCAAGCGCCCGGGCCCGGACGTGCCCGCCCAGCTGACGCCGGTGCGAAGCCAGCGTGCTGCCCGCGAGCGACGCGATGAGCGGGCTCGGCTCCTTGCCGAGGCCCGCCAGCAGCGTCGCCGCGGCGGCATACCGGCCCCGCGCGCCCAGGACGATCGCCGCGAGCAGCCGCGCCACCGGCGTGGCGGACGGCGGCACCACGACGGGACCGGCGGGCAGCGGGTCACCGCCGAACGCGGCTGTCCGCAGGGAGCGTTCCTGCACCTGTCCTTTCTAGCGCCTCGCACCGACAAGAACATGCTCGATGCGGTCGGCGGCCGCGGAAAGATCCGTCAGCAGCTCGACCTTGCCGGGCAGTGTCGCGCGGTCCCAGCCGGGCCCGCAGGCGAACAGCCTGCTGCGCTGGCGCCCGCGCGACACCCTGGCGAACAGCCGGGGATCGGCGGCACCGCGACGACGTGCCCAGAGCACGACGGCGGCGGGCGCGCTGCGGCGTACCGCGACCGCGAGCACCTCGGCGGGCAACGGAGCCCCGAAGAGCTGGGCGCCGACACGCCTTTCCGCCAGCGACGCGGCCAGCGCGTACATCGGCATGCTGTCGCGTTCCTCCGGTACACAGCTGAGCAGCACCGGGCGGGTGTTGCGGGGCTCGTCGAGCACCGGGGTGGCGCGGACGAGCGCGGCGAAAACGCACTCCGACAGGAAGTACTCGACCTCGGCGCCCGCGCTGACTCCGCGCCAGCGCGCGCCCAGCGCGGTCAGCACGGGCTCGATCACCCCGGTCCACGCGGACAGGACGCCGAGTTCGCCGATGATGTCGACCAGCATCCGCTGTACCGCGCCGGCGTCCATCGCGAGCGCCGCGGTGCTGAGGCGGCGAGCCAGCCGGGACGGCACTTCGTGACCGTCCGGTTCCTTCTCCTCCTGCGGCTCGTCCACCAGCGCGCCGACGATCTCCGCGGCCGCGGGCGGACCGGATCGGGGTATCTGCTCGAGGGCGTAGCGGGCGGCTTCGGCCGTCGAAGCACCTCGGAGCAGTGCGCGCTGCATGAGTTCGAGACGTCCGATGTCGGAACTGCCGTAACGGCGGTGCCTGCCGTCGGTGTGCCTGCTCGGGCCGAGCCCGTAGCGGCGGTCCCAGGTACGCAGGGTGGACGGCGCGACCCCGAGCCGGCGGGCGACCGAGGCCACCGGCAGGGTGGGTTCTTCCGTGCCCGACCCAGCTCCCACGCGGCCCAATATCCCGGGCGTCCGGGCGACGGGCAACCGGAGCCAAAAGCCCAGCTCACACATCCGGGGGATGCCTAACGGCTGAATCGGGGTGAATCTCTTGAACAAGTATTGGCGCGCTTCTAACGTTACCGCCGTTGCACCGAATGGAGTAGCAGCACCACAGCGGAGCAGCTAAAGGCATCGACCGGATGACGGAGGCGGTCAGGATGGCAGACACGCGCAGGCTCCCGGGTCCCAACGCGGACATGTGGGACTGGCAGCTGGAGGGGTCGTGTCGGGGGATGGACAGCGCGTCCTTCTTTCACCCGGATGGCGAGCGCGGTCCGGCGAGAGCACGCCGCGAAGCCAGGGCGAAGGCCGTCTGCCTGGCCTGCCCGGTGCTCCAGATGTGCCGGAGCCACGCACTCGCCGTACACGAGCCGTACGGGATCTGGGGCGGGCTCTCGGAATCCGAGCGGGAACACATCATCAAGTCCGACAAGCGCGCCATGAGCATGTCGAACGGCTAGGCCCTCTCCCGCCTGCCGTTCCGGAGGGGCGGCGTCCTTTGTGGACGCTGCCCCTCCGTCATTTCCGCGACTCCCCTGGCCAGGCGGCGAGCGCGACGTCGATCGACGCGCCGAGTTCGGACAGGGTCGCGCCGTCACGCGCCTGCACCGACAGTCCGAAGAGCACCGTCGCGTAGAAGCGACCCAGCGCGTCGACGTCGGTCTTCGCGGGCAGATCGCCGTCTTCCAGGCCCTGGCGCAGCCGATGTGTGATCGACTCCTGGGTTTCGCGGCGCAGCTCGGCAAGGTAGGTGTAGAGCCCCTGGTTCGCGGGCGTGCAGTTGGTCGCGGCGAGCACGACCATGCAGCCGCTGGGGTGGCCGGGGTCGACGTAATCGCGCGCGTTGTCCCGGAGGACCGCCTCGATGGCGACACGGGCCGTCGGCTCTCGCAGCGCTGCGGCCGTGAAGCCGCCGTACTTTTCGCAGTAGTGCCCCACGGCCTCGCGGAACAACGCCTCCTTGCCACCGAACGCGGCGTAGAGGCTCGGCGGGTTGATGCCCATCGCCGTCGTCAGGTCGGCCAGGGACGCACCTTCGTAACCACGCGCCCAGAAGACGTACATCGCCTCGGTCAGCGCGTGGTCGCGGTCGAAGGCCCTGGGACGTCCTCGCGGTGACATGGACCACCTTCTGTAATGACTGATACAAAAACCCTTGACGCCCGGATCTTACGTCCCCTTTTATGTAGTGACCACTAAAGAAAGGGGAGTTCCCATGAACACACCGCTGGCGGGCAAGGTGGCACTGGTGACCGGCGGGGGCCGGGGCATCGGCGCGGCGATCGCCATCCGGCTGGCCACGGACGGCGCCGACGTCGCGATCACCTACGAGCGCTCGCGGGACCGGGCGGAGAAGGTCATCGCCGAGATCGAGGGCCTCGGCCGTCGCGGCGTCGCGATACAGGCGGACAGCGCGGACGCCGCCGCGGTGACCGGCGCCGTCGACCGCGCGGCCGCCGAACTGGGACGGCTGGACATCCTGGTGAACAACGCGGGGGTGTTCCCGACCGGCACCGTCGACGAGCTGAGCGTGGAGACGATCGACCACACGCTCGCGGTGCACGTCCGGGCCGTGCTCGTGGCAGCGGGCGCCGCGGTGCGGCACATGGACCGCGGTGGGCGGATCGTGTCGATCGGGAGCGATCTGGCGGACCGGGCGCCGTGGCCGGGGCTGAGCCTGTACTCGGCGAGCAAGTCGGCGCTGGCGGGCCTGACCCGCGGGCTGGCGCGCGATCTGGGGTCGCGGGGGATCACCGCGAACGTCGTGCACCCCGGCTCGACGAACACCGACATGAACCCGGCGGACGGGCCGCACTCGACGTCGCAGCTGGAGCACATCGCGCTGGGCCACTACGCCGACGCGTCCGACATCGCGGCGACCGTCGCCCATCTCGCCGGCCCCGGTGGCCGCTACATCACCGGCACCACCATCACCGTCGACGGCGGCTTCACCGCCTGACCCCACCCCCGCCCCGAGCGCGTTTAGCCCGCTAAACGCGCTCCGGCAGAGCCCGGCGAGCGCAGTTAGCGGGCTAAACGCGGCGCTGAGCATGCCTAAGCATCTGGCCGCACCTGACCCGCTCCACCCCACCGCGCCCGGATAGCCCGCCCCGGCCGAGTGCGTTTAGCGGGCTAAACG
>NZ_JBHYJW010000028.1:0-116074 GCF_042741125.1 Amycolatopsis sp. NPDC058986
TGCCGTCAAGGCCACCTTGCGGGCGACAGACGCCCGTAAGGTGGCCTTGACGGCATTTCAGCGCGTCTTGTCCAGGCGGGACAGTGCCTCCTCGTAACCGGACACGAGTTCGGCGATGACCTCCGCGACGCTGCGGACCCGGTCCATCCGCCCGACGATCTGCCCGACCGGCATGGCGACGAGGCCCGGGTCCTTCACCGCGTGCATCCGGTGGTGTGCCGGGGAAACGAGCAGGTTCTGCAACGGCATCGGCAGCGGTTCGGGCGCGTCCGGGGCCGCCCACGCCTCGGTCCACCGGGTCTTGAGCAGCCGCGCCGGTTTCCCGGTGTAGATCCGGCTGCGCACGGTGTCGGAGGAACTCGCGGCCACGAGCGCGCTCTGGATCGCGCCCGATCCGGTCATCGTCTGCAGGTATTCCTCGGTGGCGAGCCAGAACGAGCCCATCCACACCCCGGACGCGCCGAGCGCGAGCGCCGCGGCGGCCTGCCTGCCCGAGCCGATCCCGCCCGCGGCGAGCACCGGGACCTGATCGCCGACGGCGTCGGCGATTTCCGGGACGAGCACCATCGAGGCGATCTCGCCGGTGTGGCCGCCCGCCTCGTAGCCCTGCGCCACGACGATGTCGACACCGTTGGCGACATGTCGCGCGGCGTGCTCGGCCTTGCCCGCGAGCGCCGCCACCGGCACGCCCGCGGCGTGCGCCTGCGCGATGACGTCCTCCGGCGGCGAGCCGAGCGCGTTCGCGATCAGCTTGATCGGATGCTTCAGCGCGACGTCGACCTGCGACCGCGCGACCGAATGCAGCCAGCCCAGCACCCCGTCGCGCTCGGCCCCCTCGCCGGGCAGCGGCGGCACGCCCAGTTCGGCCAGCACCCTGTCGACGAACGCGCGGTGTTCCTCCGGGACGAGCTTGCCGAGGTCGACCTGGGTCCCCTCGGCGGGGATCTTCGCGGGCATCACGACGTCGACGCCGTACGGTTTCCCGTCGGTGTGCTCGTCCATCCAGTCGAGGACGGCGTCGAGTTCGGCGGCGTCATTGAACCGGACGCAGCCGAGCACGCCCATCCCGCCGGCCCGGCTGATGGCGGCCGCGACGTGTTCCGACGGGGTGAACCCGAAGATCGGCAGGTCGATCCCGAACCGATCGCAGAGCGGAGTCCGCATCCGTACCTCCTAGACGGGCTGGTTCGCGGGCGGGTGCTCGGCGGCGTACCGCTGTGCCCAGGGGTAGTCCGGTTTACCGCTCGGCGTACGGCCGATCTCCTCGGTGAGCCACACCGTGCGGGGCACCTTGTACCCCGCGATCTCCCCGCGCACATGCGCCTCGAGGCTCGCGAAGTCCACGGCTGCGCCGTCGCGGGGCTGGATCACCGCGGCCACGCGCTGGCCCAGCCGCTCGTCCGGCACGCCGATCACCAGCGCGTCGAAGACGTCGGGATGCGACTTCAGCGCACCTTCCACCTCCTCCGGATAGACCTTCTCACCACCCGTGTTGACACATTGGGACCCACGGCCGAGCAGCGTGACCGTGCCGTCCTCTTCGTAGCGAGCGTAATCGCCGGGTACGACATAACGGGCGCCGTCGACCTCCGCGAAGATCGTCCGGCTCTTCTCGGGGTCGTTGTAGTAGCCGAGCGGGACGTGCCCGCGCCGGGCGATGAGGCCGATCGCGCCCGGCTCCGGTGCGACGGCATTGCCGTCCTCGTCGAGCAGGATGGCGTCCTTGCCGAACTGGACGCGCGGGCCCGCGCTGTGGTCGGAATCCTTGCCCACCATGCCGATTCCGGTGAACCCGCTCTCCGACGAACCGATCGCGTCGGTGATCACGACGTTCGGCAGGAGACCGAGGAACTCCTGTTTGACCGAGTGCGAGAACAACGCGGCGTGACTGGAGACGGCGACGATCGACGACGCGTCGTAGTCGCCCTCGCGATAGGCCTCGATGAGCGGGCGCGCCATCGCGTCGCCGACGATCGTGAGGACCTGGACCTTGTTGTCCTGCACGGCTTTCCACACGTCGTGCGCGTCGAACCGCGGGACGAGCACGACCGGGCTGCCGGTGAACAGCGCGCCGAACGCGGCCCACTGCGCGGCGCCGTGGATGAGCGGCGCGGCCGGGAGCCGCACGAGGCTGCCCGACTTGCCCTGTTCGGCGAGCGTCCACTCGTCCGGGACGTACTCGCCGGTGACGAAGTTGATGCCGCCACCGAGTGCGCGCCAGATGTCCTCGTGGCGCCACAGGACGCCCTTGGGATAGCCGGTGGTACCGCCGGTGTAGAGGATGTACAGGTCGTCGGCGCTGCGTTCGCCGAAGTCGCGTTCGGGCGACTCGGCGGCCAACGACGTCTCGTAGTCGACTCCGCCGTAGCTCTCGTAATCCCCGCCGGTGCCGTCGTCCACGACGACAACGTGTTTCAGTTTCGGGGTTTCCGGCAGCACGGCGGCGACCTTGTCCGCGTACTGCCGTTCGTGGACGAGCGCGACGAGGTCGGCGTTGGTGAACAAGTACTTCAGTTCACCGTGGACATAACGGTAGTTGACGTTGACGGCGATCGCGCGCAGCTTGTAGGCCGCGATCATCGCCTCCAGCGCCTCGATGGAGTTCCGGGAGTAAACACCGATGTGGGATCCGCGTCCCACGCCGTGCGCGGCCAGGTGGTGGGCGAGGCGGTTGGCCCTCGCCTCCAGCTCGGCGAAGGTGACCCGCCGGTCACCGCACACGACCGCGACACGTTCCGGCACGGCGTCGACGGCGTGCTCGAGTAGATCCGCGATGTTGAGTGCCACGTCCCCAAAGTAGAACATGTTATCGTTCTGGGCAATGGTCACCGACGTTTCCAGGAGGTATCCGTTGAGCGAGCCGCACGCGCTGGTGGAGCGGGACGGGCAGACGCTCGTCGTCACGATGAACCGGCCCGGGGCGAAGAACGCGCTGACCGGCGAGATGCTCGGGATCATGACCGAGGCCTGGGACCGCGTCGATTCCGACGACGACATCCGCAGCTGCGTCCTCACCGGCGCGGGCGGCGCGTTCTGCGCGGGCGCGGACCTGAAGTCGATGTCCCGCAACGCGCCGAGCGACGCCTTCGATCGCGGGGCGTTCGACCCGGCCCGGATCGACGGACTGCTAAAAGGGCGTCGGCTCACGAAGCCGCTCTTCGCCGCCGTCGAAGGGCCCGCCATCGCGGGCGGGACGGAAATCCTGCAGGGAACGGACATCCGCGTCGCCGGGGAAAGCGCGAAGTTCGGGGTGTCCGAGGCGCGGTGGAGTTTGTACCCGATGGGCGGATCGGCGGTCCGGCTGCCGCGGCAGATCCCGTACACCGTCGCGGCGGATCTGCTGCTCACCGGACGGCACATCACCGCGGCCGAGGCCCGCGAAATCGGGCTGATCGGGCACGTCGTCCCGGACGGAAAGGCCCTGAACCGGGCACTGGAGCTGGCTTCGCTGGTCAACGCCAACGGCCCTCTCGCCGTCCGCGCGATCCTCAAGACCATGCGTGACACCGAAGGCATGCACGAGGAAGAGGCCTTCAAGCTCGACGCCCAGTACGGCATCGCCGTCTTCGCCAGCGCCGACGCCAAGGAAGGCCCCCGCGCCTTCGCCGAGAAGCGCCGCCCCGAATTCCACGGCCGCTAACGGAGATCTCGCGTGATCCGACGGCGATCTCGTGTGATTGGGCGGAGATCTCGCGAGATCTCCGCCCAATCACACGAGATGTCCGGCTGGACACACCAGATCTCCGTTACGGGACGGGGTGGCCTTCCCAGTAGGGGGCGCGGAGGCGGCGTTTGTAGAGCTTGCCGTTCGGGTCGCGCGGGAGTTCGTCGAGATAGTCGACGCTGCGAGGGAGCTTGAACTTCGCCAGGCGGGTGGCGGCGTAGGCGAGCAGCTCCGCGGTGAGGTCGCCGGAGGGTTCGACGCCGGGGGCGGGCTGGACGACGGCCTTGATCTCCTCGCCCCAGTCCTCGTGCGGGACGCCGAACACGGCGACGTCGGCGATCTTCGGGTGCATCACCAGCTCGCCCTCGATCTCGGCCGGATAGATGTTGACGCCGCCGGAAATGATCAGATCCGCCTTGCGGTCGTGCAGGAAGAGATAGCCGTCCTCGTCGAGATGACCGACGTCGCCGAGCGTGAACAAATCGCCCACCCTGGCCTTTTCGGTCTTGGCCTTGTCCTTGTGGTACTCGAACTTCGAGTCGCCCATCTTCATGTACACCGTGCCGGTCTCCCCCGCCGGCAACTCGTTCCCGTCGTCGTCGAGGATCTTGATCGTCGAGCCGGGCCACGGCAGGCCGACCGAGCCCGGCTTCCGCAGCCAGTCCTCCCCGTTGATCACAGTGCCGCCGCCCTCGGTCGCCGCGTAGTACTCGGTGACCACCGGGCCCCACCAGTCGAGCATCCGGCGCTTGACCTCCAGCGGGCACGGCGCGGCGCCGTGGATCATCACCCGCAGCGAACTCAGGTCGTACTTCGCGCGGACGTCGCCGGGCAACGCGAGCAGCCGCCGGAACTGGGTCGGCACCATGTGACTGTGCGTGACCCGATGCCGTTCGATCAGCCGCAGCATCTCCTCGGGGTCCCAGCGGTCCATGAGCACCGCGGTATGCCCGAGCTGCAGCGAAATCGCGACGAAGTTGAGCACGGCCGTGTGATACAGCGGCGAACCGCACAGGTGGACGTGGTTGTCGAAGGGCTGAATCCCGAACACGCCGAAGAACCACGTCGACGCGGCGGGCACCTGGTCCGGGTCGGCCCCGGTGAGCGGACGGCGGACGCCCTTCGGGCGACCGGTCGTGCCGGACGTGTACAGCATCGGCGAACCGGCCGTGCGCCGCGACGGCCTGCCGTCGCCCTCACCGGCGCCGAGTTCCTCGATGCGCCGGAAGCCGGGCACGTCGCCGACGGCGAATCGCGCGGACGCGGGGATGCCCGCTTCGTCCGCCGCGGCCACCGCCGTTTCGGCGAACCGTTCGTGCGCGAGGAACGCCTTCGCCCCGCTGTCGGTGAGGATGTAGGCGATCTCGGGCCCGACGAGGTGCCAGTTGACCACGACGATGTACAGGCCGGATTGGATCGCGGCGAAGTACGCGGCGACCAGTTCTGAGCTGTTCGGCTGCAACAGCACCACGACGTCGCCCGTTTCGAGGCCGAGCGCCTCGAGGCCGAGCGCGTACTTGTTCGCCTTGGCGGCCAGCTCGCCATAGCCGACCGCCCGGCCGTCCGGGTCGATCAGGGCGGGCAGCTCCGGCTGCTCCCCGGCGATGTTCCACAGTCCGAGCGTCTTCGCGGCAGTCGTCGACATACCGCAAATCTAGAACGCGTTCCACTCGTCGGCAATGCACCGCCAGCAGGTTCTTGCCGTGAATTCGAGAACGTGTTTCACTCAGAACGTGACGGCCAGTGCATCCGAGACCCCCTTGTCGGCCCCGCTCGACATCGGCTTCGACTACACCCGATCGACCGGGCCGGTGCTCGGCCGGTTCGTCAACTCCCTGCGCGAGCGCCACATCGAGGGCGTCCGCGGCAGCGACGGACGGGTCCACGTGCCCCCGGTCGAGTACGACCCGGTCACCGCGGCACCGCTGGACGAGTTCGTCCCGGTCGCCGAGGAGGGCACCGTCGTCTCGTGGTCGTGGTGCGCCGAACCCCTCGACGGGCAGCCGCTGAGCCGGCCGTTCGCGTGGGCGCTCATCCGGCTCGACGGCGCGGACACCGCGCTGCTGCACGCTGTCGACGCCGGCACGCCCGAGAACGTCCACACTGGACAGAGGGTCCGCGTGCGATGGGCCGACGAAACCGTCGGGCACATCCGGGACATCGCGTACTTCCTGCCCGCGGACTCCCCCGACACTCTCCCGACCGAGGACCCGCCCCCGGTCGCGAAGCGCGAGGACGGCGCCCCCGTCGCCGTCGTGATCACCCCGGTGCACCTGGGCTACCGGCATTCCGCGTCGCCGGAGGAAAGCCGCTACCTGCGCGCACTCGCCGAAGGGCGGCTGATCGGGCAACGCTGCCCCGCCTGCGCGAAGGTCTACATCCCGCCGCGCGGCGCCTGCCCGACCGACGGCGTGCCGACCACCGAAGAGGTCGAGCTGCCCGACACCGGCATCGTCACGACGTTCTGCATCGTCAACGTCCCGTTCCTCGGCCAGCGGATCCAGCCGCCGTACGTCGCGGCGTACATCCTGCTGGACGGCGCCGACATCGCCTTCCTCCACCTGGTGCTCGGCTGCGACGCGGCCGACGTCCGGATGGGGATGCGGGTGCGCGCGGCGTGGAAACCGCGTGAGGACTGGTGGACGTCACTGGAGAACATCAGCCATTTCGAGCCGACGGGCGAGCCCGACGCGCCGTACGAATCCTTCGCCCACCACCTGTGAGGAACTGATGCCAGACGTCGCCGTCGTGGGGTTCGCGCAGGCCCCGAACGTCCGGGAAACCCCGGGCACCACCAACGGCGTGGAAATGCTCGTGCCGATCTTCGCCGAGGTCTTCGCCGCCACTGGGCTGTCCAAGAAGGACATCGGATTCTGGTGCTCCGGCTCGTCGGACTACCTCGCCGGACGCGCCTTCTCGTTCATCGCCGCGGTGGACGCGATCGGCGCGTTCCCGCCGATCCACGAATCCCACGTCGAGATGGACGCCGCGTGGGCGTTGTACGAGGCTTGGCTGAAGATCCGGATGGGCGAGGTCGACACCGCGCTCGTCTACGGCTTCGGCAAGTCGAGCGCCGGGACACTGCGCCGCGTGCTCGCGTTGCAGCTCGACCCGTACGTCGTCGCTCCACTGTGGCCGGATTCGGTGTCCATCGCCGGAATCCAGGCACGGCTGGGACTCGACGCCGGGCTGTGGTCCGAAAAGGACCTTGCCGAGGTGGCGGCCCGCAGCAGGGCGGACGCCGCGGGCAATCCGGCCGCGCAGCTGTCCGGCACGGCCGAGGTCGCGGATCTGCTCGACACGCCGTACGTCGCGGACCCGTTGCGGGCCCACGACATCGCCCCGGTGACCGACGGCGCCGCGGTGATCGTGCTGGCCTCCGCGGAACGCGCGAAGGACCTGGCGGAGCGCCCGGCGATCCTCAGTGGGATCGAGCACCGCGTCGACTCGCCCGTGCTCGGCGCGCGGGATCTGACCCGGTCGCCGTCGACCGAATCCGCCGCCGCGGCACTGGATCTCGACGGTGTCGAAGTCGCGGAACTGCATTCACCGTTCACCCACCAGGAACTGATCCTGCGGAAGGCGCTCGGGCTTGGCGACGGCGTCAAGATCACGCCGTCGGGCGGAGCGCTGACGGGCAATCCGATGTTCGCCGCCGGGCTCGCCCGGATCGGCGAAGCCGCCAGCCGGATTTTGTCCGGCGAGGCGCGGAAGACCCTCGCCCATGCGACGAGTGGCCCTGCGCTGCAACAGAATCTCGTGGCCGTTCTGGAGGGACGCTGAGATGGGCAAGCAGCTCGCGGCCGTGCTCGGCACCGGCCAGACGCACCACAAGGCCAAGCGCACCGACGTGTCGATGCCGGGCCTGCTGCGCGAAGCGATCGACCGCGCAATGCTCGACGCGCAGGTGGGCTGGGACGAGATCGACGCGGTCGTCCTCGGCAAGGCGCCGGACCTGTTCGAGGGCGTCATGATGCCCGAACTGTTCCTCGCCGACGCGCTGGGCGCGACCGGGAAACCGTTGCTGCGCGTGCACACCGCGGGGTCGGTCGGCGGGTCGACGGCGCTGGTGGCGACGTCGCTCGTGCAGGCCGGGATCCACCGGCGCGTGCTGACGGTGGCGTTCGAGAAGCAGTCCGAGTCGAACGCGATGTGGGGACTGTCGATCCTGCCGCCGTTCCAGATGCCGGTGGGCGCGGGGGCGGGTGGCTACTTCGCGCCGCACGTACGGTCCTACATCCGCCGGTCCGGGGCGCCCGACCACATCGGCGCGATCGTCGCGGCGAAGGACCGGCGCAACGGCGCGCTCAACCCGTACGCGCATCTGCAGCAGGACGACATCACGGTGGAATCCGTACAGGCGTCGCAGATGCTGTGGGACCCGATCCGCTACGACGAGACGTGCCCGTCCTCGGACGGTGCCTGCGCGATGGTGATCGGTGACGAGGCCGCGGGCGACGCCGTCCCCGGCGGCGCCGCGTGGGTGCACGCGACCGCGATGCGCACCGAACCGACGACGTTCGCCGGCCGTGATCAGGTCAACCCCCAGGCCGGGCGCGACGCCGCGGCCGCGTTGTGGGCCGAAGCGGGCATCACCGACCCACTGTCCGAAGTGGACGTCGCGGAGATCTACGTGCCGTTCTCCTGGTTCGAGCCGATGTGGCTGGAGAACCTCGGGTTCGCCGAAGAGGGCCAGGGCTGGAAGGTCACCGAGGCCGGGGACACCGCGCTCGGCGGGCGACTCCCGGTGAACGCGTCCGGCGGCGTGCTCTCGTCCAACCCGATCGGCGCGTCCGGGATGCTGCGGTTCTCCGAGGCCGCGAAGCAGGTGATGGGCCGCGCCGGGGACTACCAGGTCGACGGCGCGCGCGTCGGCCTCGGCCACGCCTACGGCGGCGGGTCCCAGTACTTCTCGATGTGGGTGGTCGGCTCCGCCAAACCCGGCTCCTGACCCCGATCTCCTCCCCATCACGCGAGATCTCCGCTCAATCACGCGACTTGGCTCTCGAAGCACACGAGGTCTCCGGGGCCGCTCCGGAGATCTCGCGTGATCAGGCGGAGATCTCGCGTGACCAGGCGGAGATCTCGTGTGATCAGGCGGTCCGGTCCGAAAGTTCTTGACATCGCAGGCGAATCTCGGTTAGACGTTGACGGTTCGCCCCATTGTGACAACGATGTCAGGACTGGAGGCCTGCCCATGCGTGCCCGCCTGCTCCTCGCCGCGACGCTCGTGCTCCCGCTCGTCACCGCCGTGCCGGCGGCGGCGCATCCCCGGCCGTCGAACGTCGACCTGGTGAACCCGATGATCGGCACCACGGGCACGGATCCGAGCGAGTACGGCGGCATGATCCCGAGCACCGCGCCGCCGTTCGCGATGACGCGGTGGTCGCCGATGACGCGGCAGAACTGGGTCAGCCGCCTGCCCTACCACCACGACGACACGAAGATCACCGGATTCATCGGCACCCATCAGCCGGCGATCTGGATGGGCGACTACGGCTACGTGTCGGGGATGCCCGGTATCGGCGACGTCAAGCCGGGCGCCGACGCGCGGGCCATGCCGTTCAGCCACGCCGACGAGAAGGCGTCGCCGCAGAAGTACTCCGTGAAGATGCAGGCAGGCGGCGGCCGGACCATCGGCGCCGAACTGACCGGGACATCCCGGGTCGGCGTCATGCGGTTCAGCTTCCCGGCGGATTCTTCGCCGAACTTCGTGCTGGACGCGACGCGCGCGGGCATCACCGGCGGCGTCACGATCGATCCGGCACGGCGCGAGATCACCGGCTACAACCCCGATCGACAGGATTCGAAGCTCGGGCCGTTCAAGGCGCCGCATTTCAAGGGCTACTTCGTGGCGAGCTTCGACACGCCGTTCACCGGCTACGGGACGTCGACCGGCTCCACGGTGCACGAAGGGGAACGGAGCCGCACCGACGCCGGGCTCGGCGCGTTCGTGCGGTTCCCCGCCTCGGCGCGGCGGGTGCAGGTCCGGATCGCGACCTCGTTCATCTCGGTGGACCAGGCGCGGGAGAACCTGTACCGCGAGGCCCCCGACCCGCGGGGATTCGACCGCGTCGCGGCCGGGACCAAGGCGGCGTGGAGCGAGAAGCTCGACCGCGTCGACATCGAGGGCGCGACCTCCGACCAGCTGGCGACGTTCTACACCAGCATGTTCCACGCGCTGCAGTATCCCTCCGAGATGTCGGAGTACGGCCGGTACTACAGCGCCTATGACGACAAAGTCCACAAAGGAACGAGCTACACCAGCTATTCGCTGTGGGACACCTTCCGCGCCGAAAACGCTTTCCTGACGCTCTTCGCGCCCGAGCGCGTCGACGACATGGTGACGTCGATGCTGCAGGACTACCGCGAGGGCGGCTGGCTGCCGATGTGGAAGAACCCCACCGAGACCAACATCATGGTCGGGACGAACGCGGACTCGATCATCGCCGAGGCGATCGCCAAGGGATTCACCGGATTCGACCGGAAGCTCGCTTACGAAGCCGTGCGCAAGGACGCGACGACCCCGCCCGACCGGGACACCGAACTGCGCTTCTCCGACCGGGAAGAAGGCACTCCGGTCGAGGCTCGCGCTGGGCTCACGACGTACAAGCAGAACGGCTGGGTCGCGAACGACCGCACCGCCGAAGCGGGCTCACGAACCCTCGACTACGCCTACGAGGACTGGGCGGTGGCCCAGGTCGCGAAGGCGCTCGGGAAGACCGACGACGCGAAGTTCTTCCTCGACCGCAGCAAGAACTACCGGAACCTCTACAACCCTTCGACGGGCTTCATGCAGTCGCGGAACTTCGACGGCTCATGGGCGGACGGCGGCTGGACCGAGGGCAACCAGTGGGTCTACAGCTTCGACGTCATGCACGACGTTCCTGGCCTGATCTCCTTGATGGGCAAGGAAAAGTTCCTGGCGCTGCTGGACCGGCACTTCGCCGAGGGGCACAACAACCACACCAACGAACCCAGCCACCACATCGGTTATCTGTACGACTACGCCGGACGGCCGTGGCAGACCCAGGCGCAGGTGCGGAGCATCGCGGCGGCGAACTACGCGAACCGGCCGGACGGGCTGACCGGCAACGACGACTGCGGGCAGATGTCGTCCTGGTATCTGCTGTCCTCGCTGGGGATCTACCCGGTCAACCCCGCGTCGGACCAGTACGCGGTGGGCAGCCCGTTCTTCCGGAAGGTCACGGTGCGGCTGCCGGGCTCCCGGCGTCCGCTGGTGGTCTCGGCGCCGGGCAACGCGGCGGACAAGCCGTACGTGCAATCGTTGCGCCTCGACGGAAAGCCGATCACCCGGCCGTTCCTGAGCCAGCGTGATCTCACCGGTGGTGGCGAGCTGCGGTTCGCGATGAGTGCCACACCGCAGCCGTGGGGTGGCGACACCCCGCCCGGCGTCCGGTGACGAAGAGGCTCCCGATTCCGTGGTTCTCAGGACGTCCGGTCAAGACGCGTAACCGAAAGACTTGACTCACCGGCTGGCCCGGCTCCTCCTGTTACGTTCGGCAGGATCGCACTTTTCCTTGACCGGAAGGCATTCCATGCTGCGCAAGACGATTGTGGGCCTCGTCGCCACGCTGCCGATTCTCGTCGGCATCGCCGTCCTCACTCCGGCTTCCGCGGCAGCGGACACCTACTGCTACGCGGGCGTCCCGTCCGGTGGCGGCACCACCCCTCCGCCCCATGGTGGCGGGACCACCCCTCCACCCCATGGTGGCGGAACAACCCCTCCGCCTCACGGGGGTGGCGGGACCACACCGCCCCCGCGAGGAAACTGAGCACCGGGCCGGAAGCCCTGTCCGTCCTCCCGGGCGTCACCACGCGCCGGCCAGGGCGGGCACCAGCATCACCCGGGGTGTCGCGCCGGCGCGACACCCCGGGCTTCGGCGTACTTCGCCACGGACCCGGCCAGACCGTCGTCTCGGGCCCCTTGAGGAATCAGCCGTAGTTCACCGGGTAGTGCTTGATCCCGTTGAGCCAGCTGGAACGGAGCCGCTGAGGCGGGGCCGCCTCGGTGATGCCGGGCATGACGTCGGCGATGGCGTTGAAGATCAGGTCGATCTCGAGACGGGCGAGGTTGGCGCCGATACAGTAGTGCGAGCCGGTGCCGCCGAAACCGACGTGCGGGTTGTCCTCGCGCAGGATGTCGAACCGTTCGGGGGCGTCGAAGACGTCGGGGTCGAAGTTGGCCGAGCTGTAGAACATGCCGACCCGGTCGCCCGCGTGGATCTCCTGGCCGCCGAGCACGGTGTCCCGGGTGGCGGTGCGCTGGAACGCGACGACGGGGGTGGCCCACCGGACGATCTCGTCGGGCGCGGTCTTCGGGCGCTGGTCGCGGTAGATCTCCCACTGCTCGGGGTGATCCAGCAGCGCCTTCATGCCATGGGTGATGGCGTTGCGCGTGGTTTCGTTGCCCGCCACGGCGAGCAGGATGACGAAGAAGCCGAACTCGTCGGAGGCGAGCGACTCGCCGTCGACGTCGGCCTGGATGAGCTTCGTGACGATGTCGTCCATCGGGCATTTTCGCCGTTCCTCGGCCATGTTCCAGGCGTAGCCGAGGATTTCGGCGGAGGCGGCGATGGGCTCGACCTCGTATTCGGGGTCGTCGTAGGCGATCATCTGGTTGGACCAGTCGAAGATCTTGAGGCGGTCCTCCTGCGGGATGCCGATGAGCTCGGCGATGGCCTGCAACGGGAGTTCGCAGGCGACGTCGGTGACGAAGTCGCCCGTGCCCTTCTTCTTCGCCTCGGCGACGATCCGCTCGGCGCGCTCGCGCAGCGTGTCTTCCAGCCGCGAGATCGAGCGCGGGGTGAAACCCTTCGAGACGATGCGCCGGAGCTTCGTGTGCTGCGGCGCGTCCATGTTCAACAGGACGAGACGGTTGGCGTTGAGCATCTCGTCGGTCGTGTTCTCGTCGAACCGGATGATCGCGGTCTTCTCGCTCGAAGAGTAGAGCTGGCTGTCCCGCGAGACTTCCTTGACGTCCGCGTGCCGCGTGACCACCCAGTAGCCGTCGTCGCCGAAACCGGCGGTGTTGCGGGCCTGCGGATTCCACCACACCGGTGCGGTACGCCGAAGTTCGGCGAACTCGGCCAGCGGCAGCCGATTCGCGTAGAGGTCCGGGTCGGTGAAGTCGAAACCGGCGGGGATCAGCGGAGCTGCCACAGGTGCCTCCTACGCGGTTCGCCGATGAAACACGTTCTAGAGGGATTAGAGCATACGGCGTTAACCAAGGGAAGAGGATTCAGTGAAACCCGTTAACTTTATCGATGTGGGCGACAGAGTCGCAGGTGATCGAGCGCTCACTCGGTCAAGATCCAGATAGCGTCAATGCTGCCTACCCTTGCCAAAAATAGGAACATGTTCTAGTTTTGGCCGAGTGAACGGTGTTGACGGACGAAAGGGACACGCATGGGCACGCCAGTGATCGTCGAGGCCGTGCGCACCCCGATCGGCAAGCGCCGCGGGTGGCTGGCCGGGCTGCACGCGGCCGAACTGCTCGGCGCCGCACAGCGCGCGGTGCTCGACCGGGCCGGGATCGAGCCCGAACTCGTCGAGCAGCTCATCGGCGGTTCGGTGACACAGGCGGGCGAGCAGTCGAACAACGTCACGCGCACCGCGTGGCTGCACGCCGGGCTGCCCGAGACCGCCGGCGCGACGACCATCGACGCGCAGTGCGGCTCCGCGCAGCAGGCCGCGCACCTCATCGCGGGGCTCATCGCGACCGGCGCGATCGACACCGGGATCGCCTGCGGGGTCGAGGCGATGAGCCGGGTCCCGCTCGGCGCCAACCGCGGCACCGAGGCGGGCACCCCGCGGCCGTCGTCCTGGTCGATCGACATGCCCAACCAGTACGGCGCGGCCGAGCGCATCGCCGAACGCCGCGGCATCACCCGCGAGGACGTCGACCGGTTCGGCACCGAGTCGCAGCGCAAGGCCGCCGCCGCGTGGGCCGCCGGGCACTTCGACCGCGAGATCGTGCCGGTCAAGGCGCCCGTCCTCGGCGAGGACGGCGCCCCGACCGGAGAGACCCGGCTGGTGAACCGCGATCAGGGCCTGCGGGAAACCACCGTCGACGGGCTCGCGAAGCTCAAGCCGGTGCTGGACAACGGAATCCACACCGCGGGCACGTCGTCACAGATCTCCGACGGCGCCGCCGCGCTCCTGCTCATGGACGCCGATCGCGCGAAGGCGCTCGGCCTCCGGCCACGCGCCCGGATCGTCGCCCAGGCACTCGTCGGCGCCGAGCCGTACTACCACCTCGACGGCCCGGTCCGCGCCACCGAACGGGTGCTCGCCAAGGCCGGGATGACCATCGGCGACCCGGACCTGTTCGAGGTCAACGAAGCCTTCGCGTCGGTGGTGCTGTCCTGGCAGCGCGTGCACGGCCCGGACGAGTCGCGCGTGAACGTCAACGGCGGGGCCATCGCGCTCGGGCACCCGGTGGGCAGCACCGGCTCGCGGCTGCTCACCACGGCGTTGCACGAGCTGGAACGCCGGGACGCCTCGACCGCGCTGGTGACGATGTGCGCCGGCGGCGCGCTCGCCACCGCCAGCATCATCGAGCGCCTCTAGAACTCGTGCGCGTTCCGGCCGGGCCCCCAGCGGCCGGAACGCGCACGGTCCAGCGGCCGCGGCCAGCGGCTCACCCGGCGTGCGCGAGCACGGTGCGTTCGACGGGCCCGGTGCCCGGACGTGCGAAACGGACGTGCTCCCCTCCCTCCTGCCAGTGCTCCACGAGCATCGTGTTCCCCTCGACCCAGGTGAGGACGGCGTCGGTGACGTCGAGCCGGAACAGGTGACACGGCTCGGTGTTCCCTTGTACCGCGGCGATTTCCGCCGGATCGGTCAGCTCCACGGCCGTTCCGGAGAGCTTGGCGTCCCCGCCGTCGGCCACACCGGGATAGGCGTGGATCGCGAACCGCCCGTCCCGCCGCAGATCCCGTGCCTTCACCGCACCGGACATCGACCCGGCGTAGATCTGGGCGCCGTGGAAGTCGAGTTCGGTGCCGCTCACCCGTGGCGACCCGTCCCGCCGCAGGGTGGCCAGCACGTGGGTCTCCCCCGCGGTGAACCGGCGGTGGATCTTCGCCGCGAGCTCGGGTGCCTGTTCGGTGAATCCTCGCCAACTGGTCATGTCCGCAGTGTCACATCCACCACCGACAGTTCCGCGCGGAAGCCGTTGGCGCGACGCCGGGAAAGCTGCCACGATGGCGGCATGACGATCCGTTCCGGGAGCGATGCCGCGTAAGTCCCCGGCGCGCGTGCGCGCCGATCTGCCACTGAAACGCCGCGCTCTCGCACCGCAGGTGATCCCGGGGATTTCCCGGGCCGCGCAACGGCAAATCGCGGATTTCGAACGTCGGCGCGCCACCCCGGGCGCCCTCGCCGAGGCACTGGCCCTGTGGAAACAGTGGGTACACAAGCCCGCCCGGGACTTCCACGGCGGAGTCCTGGCTCCCTGGGACGATCACGTCGGCGAACGACGGATGCTTTCCGAAGCGCTGCACGCACTTCCACCCCGCGCCCGCAGCGAACTGCGGCCGCTGGTGAAGCGGCTCGACGAGTTCTACCTGCGCCGCACCTTCGACACCCGCTCGACGAGCAACGACGACTGGTGGACCCGGCGCAGGCACCCACCCCTCGACCCCTACCTGACCGGCGGCGAGACGTGGTGGCGGGACTGAGGTCGTGATCCCCGCCGCGATGAGCCGGAAACCCGCCCGCACCAACGGATCGTCCTGCATGATGAGCCCATGACTCACCCCCAGCAACCCGTCCCGTATCCGGGGCAGGCCAGACCGTCCGGCGGCACGGCGATCACCGCGGCCGTTCTCGCCCTCGTCGCGTTCCTGCTCGACGGCTACTTCGTCGTGCGGGGCCTCGGTGACGTGCGGTACTACGATCTTCCCGGCCTGATCGGTTACCTGCATCTGATACCGACCGTGCTTCTGCTGCTGGTGGGGTCGATCCTCGTCTTCGCCCGGGTGAAGGCCGGCGCGGGCCTGCTCCTGATCGGCGCGGCGCTCGATGTGCTGACCTGGGTGGCGGTGGCCGCGCTCACCGGTGGTGAGTCCCTGAACTACCTGGAGCTTCTGGCTTACGCCCCGTTGATCGGAATCGTGGACCTGCTGGGGCTGCTGATCGCCGTCGCGGTGGTGATCCTGGCGGCGCTGCCGCCGACACGCCGCTATCTCAGCGCTTCCCGGCAACCGATCCAGCACGGCCCGCCTGCCCCGTACGGATACCCGCCGGGCCAGGGCTACGGCCCGCCGCCGCACCCCGGCCAGCATCCTCCGCAGCAGTGGTGAGGCTCAGCTAACGGGCAGGCGGGCGTCGACCTCGATCTCGAACTTCATCGCCGTATCGGCCAGCCCGCATTCGAGCATGGTCGCGGCCGGGCGCACGTCGCCGAAGCACGCACGCAGGACCGGCCAGCACGGTTCGAAGTCGGCGCGATCGGGCAGCAAGTACCGCACGCGCACGACATCCGCGAACGTGCACCCCGCCTCGGCGAGCGCCGCGCCGACGTTGCGCAGGCACTGCTCGGCCTGCTCGACGACGTCATCCGAGATGGTCATCGTCGAGTAGTCGTAGCCGGTCGTGCCGGAGACGTGGACGCGGTCCCCGTCGACCACCGCGCGTGCGTACCCGATCTTCTCCTCGAAGGTCGAGCCGCTGAGAATCGCCCGTCGTTCAGCCATAGCGCGCACGGTATTTCAGGGGCCGTCCCTCGGTCCACCGAATAGGTCAGGCGCCATACACGGGCTCCGGTTCGACACCTTCGGCCAGCAGTTCGGCGACGACCGGGCCGAGTTCAGCCGGGGCCCACCGGGCGCCCTTGTCCCGCTCCGGGCCGTGCCGCCAGCCCTGCGCGAGGCTCACCCTGCCACCGTCCACTTCGAACACCCGGCCGGTCACGTCCGCCGATTCCACGCTGCCGAGCCACACGACGAGCGGGGACACGTTGTCCGGGGCCATCGCGTCGAAACCGGCGCCGGGCGCGGCCATGTCGTCGGCGAACGTCTGCTCGGTCATCCTGGTCCGCGCGGCGGGCGCGATCGCGTTGACGGTGACCCCGTAGCGGCCGAGTTCCGCCGCGGCCACGGTGGTCAGGCCGAGGATGCCCGCCTTCGCGGCGGCGTAGTTGCCCTGGCCGACACTGCCCAGCAGGCCCGCCCCGGAGCTGGTGTTGATCACCCGCGCGGCCCGCGTCCGGCCCGCTTTCGCCTCGGCCCGCCAGTATTCCGCCGCGTGCCGCAGGGTCGCGAAGTGTCCTTTCAGGTGCACCCGCACGACGGCGTCCCATTCGTCCTCGGCGAGGTTGACCAGCATCCGGTCCCGCAGGAACCCGGCGTTGTTGACCAGCACGTCCAGCCCGCCGAACTCCTCGATCGCGTTCCCGACCAGCCGGGCCGCGCCCGCCCAGTCCGCGACGTCGTCGGTGTTCGCCATGGCTTCCCCGCCCGCCGCGGTGATCTCGTCGACCACCGCCTGGGCCGGGCCCGCCTCACCACCCCGCCCGTCCAGCGCCGCGCCGAGGTCGTTGACGACCACCTTGGCGCCCTCGGCCGCGAACGCCAGCGCGTGCGCCCTGCCGATGCCACGCCCCGCACCGGTGACGATCACGACCCGCCCCGCGAGCAACCCGCTCATACGATCGCCTCGCTCCGCGAGACAGTGTCCGATCCCTTTTGGCGCATGACGTCCATGATTCGCTCGCAAGCGTCGCTCATGCCCTGCTACCTCCGCTCGTACCCGAATTGGACGCGGCCAGGAAGGCCGGTTTCTCCCCGCCACCGTGCACCGTCAGGCACGCGCCACTGACATAGGAAGCCAAGGGGGAAGCCAGAAACGCCGCGCAGGCACCGATCTCGTCCGGCTCCGCCAACCGTCCTAACGGGACTGTCCCGCCCACGGCGGTGACCCCGGCCTCGTCGCCGTAGTGCAGGCTCGCCAGCTCCGTCCGCACCATGCCGACGTCCAGCGCGTTCACCCGCACCTTCGGCGCCCATTCGACCGCCAGGCTCGCGGTCAGATTGTCCAGCCCCGCTTTCGCCGCGCCGTACGAGGCCGTGCCCGGCGATGGCCGCGTCCCGCTCACGCTGCTCACGTTCACGATCGCCCCGCCCGTTTCCTGTTGCTGCATCACGGCGTTCGCCGCTCGCGCCACCGTCAGCGGCGCGAGCAGGTTGAGCGCGACCACCTTCTCGTGGAAGCGCACCGACGCCGTCGCCGCTTCCGCGAACGGCGCTCCCCCGGCGTTGTTGACCACGACGTCGAGGGAGCCGTGCGCGGCGACGACGGCGTCGACGAGCTTCGCCACGGCGTCGGGATCGCGGACGTCGCAGGGCAGGAACTCCGCCACCGCGCCGCCCGCCTCCACCGGCCGTGACGGCGGCGTGCGGGCGCAGGTGACCACACCCGCGCCCGCCCGCAGGAAGGCACGGGTGATCCCCGCACCGACCCCGCGCACGCCGCCGGTCACCAGGACCACCGCGCCGTCCAGCCGAAGTTCCAGTGCCACGCGAGACCTCCCGCCCGTGTCGGGGAACCACCTGTACCCGAGCCGGGCACCCTGCTAACGTACCAAGCAAATGCTAGGTTTGGTAACCCGGAGGGCACCCGATGACCGTTTCGACGCATTCCCCGGAGCCCGGGGTCGCCGTGGTGACCGTGGACGCTCCCCCGGTCAACGCGCTCACCGTGCGGGGCTGGTTCGAGCTGGCCGCCGCACTGGAGAAGGCCGGCCGCGACGAGCACACGCACGTCGTGGTGCTGCGCGCGGAAGGCCGGGGATTCAACGCGGGCGTGGACATCAAGGAGATCCAGCGCGATCCCGGCTACGGCGCGCTGATCGGCGCCAACGAGGGCTGCGCGGCGGCGTTCTCGGCGGTGTACGACTGCGCGGTGCCGGTGATCGCGGCGGTGCACGGTTTCTGCCTCGGGGGCGGCGTCGGCCTGGTCGGCAACGCGGACGTCGTGGTGGCCAGTGACGACGCGGAGTTCGGGCTGCCCGAGGTCGATCGCGGCGCCCTCGGCGCGGCGACGCATCTGGCCCGGCTGGTCCCGCAACACCTGATGCGCGCGCTGTACTACACCGCGTCGACGATCACCGCACAGCAGCTGCATCACCACGGTTCGGTGTACTCGGTAGTCTCGCGGGACAAACTCGACGAGACGGCGCTCGAGCTGGCACGGCAGATCGCGGCGAAGGACACCCGGGTGATCCGCGCCGCGAAGCAGGCGATCAACGGTATCGACGTCCAGCCGGTGCACCGCAGCTACCGCTTCGAGCAGGGATTCACCTTCCAGCTCAACCTGGCCGGGGTGTCGGACGGGGCCCGTCAGTCCTTTTTGGATGATAAGGAGAAGCCTTGAGCGACAAGCGGATGACCGTCGACGAGGTCGTCGGCGAGCTACGCGACGGGATGACGATCGGTATCGGCGGCTGGGGTTCGCGGCGCAAGCCGATGGCGCTGGTGCGCGCGATCCTGCGCTCGCCGCTGAAGGATCTCACCGTGGTCTCCTACGGCGGCCCCGACGTCGGGCTGCTCGCGTCCGCCGGGAAGCTCCGGCGGCTGGTGTTCGGGTTCGTCACGCTCGACTCGATCCCGTTCGACCCGTGGTTCAACCGGGTTCGCGAGGCCGGGGAAATCGCCGTCACCGAATACGACGAGGGTGTGCTCGGCACCGGGCTTTCCGCCGCCGCGCAACGACTTCCGTTCCTGCCGACGCGTGCGGGACTCGGCTCCGACGTCGTCCGGTTCAACCCCGATCTCCGTACCGTGCGGTCGCCGTACGCCGACGGTGAGGAGTTGCTGGCCGTGCCCGCGCTCCGGCTGGACGCGGCGCTCGTGCACCTCAACCGCGCCGACACTCGGGGCAACGCGCAGTACCTCGGCGCCGATCCGTACTTCGACGAACTGTTCGCGCTCGCCGCGGACCGGTGTTTCGTGTCCACGGAACGTATCGTGGAGACCGCCGAGCTGACGGCGTCCGCGCCGGTGCAGAGCCTGTTGCTGAGCCGCGCGAGCGTGCACGGAGTCGTCGAGACGACGCGTGGCGCGCATTTCACCACCGCCGCCCCGGATTACGGCCGGGATGAACGCTTCCAGCGGCACTACGCCGAATCCGCCAAGGATCCGGACGCCTGGCCGAAGTTCGCCGACCGGTTCCTTTCCGGGGACGAAAAGGCTTATCAGGCGGCTGTCGACCGTTTTTCCGAGGAGGCAGCGTGAGTGACGTGACCCGTGCCGAGATCGCCGTGACCGCGTGCGCCGAGCTGTTCCGCGGCGACGGGGAAATTCTCGTCAGCCCCATGGGGTTCATCCCCGCGCTGGGTGCGCGGCTGGCACGGCTGACCTTCGAACCCGACCTCCTGCTGAGCGACGGCGAGGCGTCGTTGCTGGCGAGCACGCCCGGCGCCGGACCGCCGGTGGTCGAGGGCTGGCAGCCGTTCCGGAAGGTGCTGGACACCGTGGTACCGCACGGAAAACGGCATGTCGTCATGGGCGCCAACCAGGTCGACCGGTACGGGAACCAGAACATCTCCGCGATCGGCGACCACGATCGGCCGCGGAAACAGCTGCTCGGCGTCCGCGGCGGGCCCGGCAACACCGCCAACCACCGCACGAGTTACTGGGTGCCGAAGCACAGCAAGCGGGTGTTCGTCGAAGAGGTCGACATCGTGTCCGGCGTCGGCTTCGCGCGGGCGCATGAGGCCGGGCTGCGGTATCACGACGTCCATCGCGTGGTGACGAACCTGGGTGTGCTCGACTTCGGCGGCACGGGCAACGCGGCGCGGCTCCTGTCGATCCATCCGGGTGTCACGGTGGACGAGGTGCTCGAAGCGACGTCGTTCCCGCTGGAAACCGGCGCGACCACCGAAACCCGGCTGCCAGATCCGGAGGAGCTTCGTCTGATCAGGACGGTGCTCGACCCGAAGTCGTTGCGGGACAAGGAGGTGCGATGAGTTTACACTCGCGCAGCCACTCATCGCGCCGACCGGGTGCGGGTGTCCCGCGTAACACCGGGGTTCCGGCATGAAGACCGCCCTGACGACGTTGACCGGGATCGAGCACCCCGTCGTGCAGACCGGGATGGGCTGGGTGGCCGGACCGCGCCTGGTCTCGGCCACGGCCGAGGCGGGCGGGCTCGGGATCCTGGCCTCGGCCACGATGAGCTACGACGAGCTGGCCGCGGCGATCAAGGAGGTCAAGAGCCGCACGGATCGGCCGTTCGGGGTGAACCTGCGCGCGGACGCCGACGACGCCGCCCGCCGCGTCGACCTGCTCATCGCCGAAGAGGTCCGCGTCGCGTCGTTCGCGCTGGCGCCGAAGCGGGACATGATCGCGAAGCTGAAGGACAACGGCGTGGTCGTCGTGCCCTCGGTCGGCGCTGCGCGGCACGCGGAGAAGGTCGCGGGCTGGGGCGCGGACGCGGTGATCGTGCAGGGCGGCGAAGGCGGCGGACACACCGGAGCGGTCGCGACGACGCTGTTGCTGCCGTCCGTACTGGACGCGGTCGACATCCCGGTGGTGGCCGCGGGCGGGTTCTTCGACGGCCGGGGGCTTGCCGCCGCGCTGGCCTACGGCGCCGCGGGCATCGCGATGGGCACGCGGTTCCTGCTGACCAGGGAAAGCACGGTGCCGGACGAGGTCAAGCGGGCCTACCTCGCCCGCGACCTGAACGGCACCGTCGTGACCCGCAAGGTCGACGGGATGCCGCATCGCGTGCTCCGCACCGAACTCGTGGAGGGGCTGGAACGCTCCGGGCCGATCGCGGGAATCGCCCAAGCGGCGCGAAACGCCGTCCGGTTCCGGAAGCTGAGCGGGCTGTCGTGGACATCGCTCGTGCGCGAGGGGCTGCGGATGAAACGCGGCGGCGAACGGAGCTGGGGCCAGGTCTTCATGGCGGCCAACACGCCGATGCTGCTGCGGGCCGGGCTCGTCGAGGGCGACACCGGCGCGGGCGTGCTGGCGTCCGGGCAGGTCGTCGGCCTGTTGGCCGATCTTCCGCCGGTCGGGGAACTGGTCGAGGAGATCGTGGCCGACGCGGAGGCCATCCTCAAGCGGCTATCCTCCGAATAACCGGGTATGCCGTTGTGCTTGACTGCGCACATGATCTCGGAAAGCCGGTGCCCGGTCTCCGACGGTGAGCTGCGTGTCCTGCGCGGCGGGGACGGGCCGGTCCTGGTACTGATCGCCGGGGGTCTCGGCGGCGCCGACTCCTACCGCGCGCTCGCGAAACAGCTCTACCCGCACCACACCGTCGTCACCTACGACCGGCGCGGGCACTTCGGCAGCACCGACCACACCACCGGCCCGGTCACCGTGGCCCGGCAGGCCGACGACGCGCTGGCCGTGCTCGACCACCTCGGTGCCGGTCCGGTCGCGGTGTTCGGGAGCAGCGCGGGCGCCTCGATCGGGCTCGACCTGGTGGCCCGGTACCCGGATCGCGTGTCGACCTTCGTCGCGCACGAGCCGCCGGTGGTCCAGCTGCTGCCGGACGCGGCGGGCTGGCTGGCCGACGCCGCCGAGCAGGTCCGGCTGGCGCGTTCGGGCGACCTCATGGGCGCGGTGACCCGCTTCGCCGACGCGATCGCCGGGGCCGCCCTGCCGAACCTGCCGCACCTCCGGCTGCCGAACGAAGCCGACTGGCTGCGGCTGTTCGACCGCGAGTTCAGCGAGTTCTACGACTACCTGCCGGACCTGCGGGCGCTGCGCAAGGCGTCCACCGAGATCCTGCCGGTGGCGGGCGAGGGCAGCCGGGGCCGCTATCACTACCAGCCCGCGAAGATCCTGGCGCTGGAGCTGGGCCTGCCGTTCACCGAAATGCCGGGCGCACACCTGGCGCCGCAACGGAACCCGTCCCAGTTCGCCGCCGCCCTGCGAGAGCTGCTCACCGGCGCCTGACGCCCTCCATCCACAAAGGACACCGCCGCTCCGGGCTTCCATGGTCCGTGAATGCCACATCGAGGGACTCAGAGTCCGTGAAGGTGGCATTCACGGACTGCTGAAGGAATGAACGGAAGATTCAGGACACCCTCAGGCCCCCTTGCCGAACATCCTAGCGGCAGGCACCGACACCCCCGGCCGCCGCGCCCGAGCAGACGACGTGGTCCCGAGCCGCCTCACAGGCCCTGATCCGGGTCGGTCGAGCGAACCTCGTCAGAGCTGCCGGATGACGCGCGCGGGGTTCCCGGCGGCGAACACTCGGGGCGGCAGGTCGCGGGTGACGACGCTGCCAGCCCCGACGACGGTGTCGTCACCGACGGTCACCCCGGCGCACACGATGACGCCACCGCCGAACCAGACGTTGTCGCCGATCGTGATCGGCGCGGCGGATTCCCAGCGCTGACGCCGTTTCTCGTGATCCTCCATGGGGTGCAACGCGGTGAGCAGCTGGCACCGCGGCCCGATCGACACGTCGTTGCCGATCCGGATCGGCGCGCAGTCCAGCAGGATCGCGTCGTAGTTGAGGAAGCTGTTCGAGCCCATCTCGATGAGATACCCGTAGTCGCACTGGAACCGCGGCATGATCCACGAGCCTTCGCCCAGTTTCCCGAGCAGCTGCCGCAGGATCTCGTCCCGCCGCCCGGTCTCCTCCGCTCCGGTCAGGTTGAACTCGTCGACGAGACCCTGCGCGCGACGGCGGTCCGCGACCAGCTCCGGATCGTTGTCCCGGTACAGCTCGCCCCGCAGCATGCGGTCCTTGTGCTCTCCCATGATCGCCACCCTAGCCGCGAAACCCCGCGGCTCACACCCGCGCGGGCTCCGCGGCGGGACGCCCCGCGAACGCGCGGGTCACCAAAGCGACCACCGCCACCACGACCACGTTCACCGCCAGGCCGATCAGCCCGACGTTGATCGTGCCCGCGAGATGAGTGTCCACAAAGGTCAGCCAGACCACGACGATCTCCCCGGCGACGATGCCGGCCAGGATCGGTACCTTGCCCACCGGGACCCGGCGCAGCAGGCCCAGCGCGTTCGCCGGGGCGAGCTGCACGGTCCCGGAATAGGTCAGCAGCAACAGGTTCGCCAGCAGATCGGGCCGGAAGATACCGAGCACGAGCGCCAGCGCGCTGGCCACCACCACGGTGCCGTGGTTGATCCAGAACTGCAGCCGCTCCCGGCGCACCCGGACGATGTTGCGGGCCACCAGCGAGGAGATCCCGATCAGGATCCCGGCCGCCGGCACCATCGCGGTGGCCGTCGCGGCGACCACCACCAGGCCGGTCACCCAGCCCGGCAGCGCCTGCTTCGACAACGTCAGCAGCACGCCGTTCGAGTCGGTCTTCTTGGGCAGCACCAGGATCGCCGCGAACCCGATGAACATCGGCAGCATCAGGCAGATCTCGTACACCGGCATCCAGGTGTAGTTGCGCCGCAGCACCTTCGGATCCCGCGCGGACATCAGCGCGGGCCACGTGTGCGGCAACGTCATCAGCCCGACGCCGATCGCGCTGACCACCATGCTGGTGACGAACCAGACGTGGTCGTTCGCCCCGGCGTGCACGATCAGCTTCTCCGGGTGCAGCTGCTCGATCTGGTGGAACATCGCGGAAATCCCGCCGTGGAAGTACACCGGCACCGCGATCAGCAGCACCACGAGCACCACCAGCATGATCGCGTCCTTGAAGTAGGACGTCGCCGCGACCCCGCGCAAGCCAGCCCACAGCACGAACGCCACCACCAGCAGGCAGCCGACGATCATGCTCAACGTCCCGGACGCGGCGTCGCCGGTGACGAGCCGGACGATCAGGCCGAGCCCGGTGATCTGCAACTGGAGATAGGGCAGCACGCAGACGACCCCGATCACCGCGGACAGCGTGCCCAGCGCCCGGCTGCCGTACCGGTCCTCCAGGAAGTCGCCCTGGGTCAGGTAACCGCGTTCCTTCCCCATCGTCCACAGGCGCTTGGCGAGGAAGAACAGGACGACGTAGGCGATCGGCACGTACGGCAGCGCGTACATCGCCGCGACCCCGCCGCTGAACGCGAGCCCGGCCATCCCGAGAAAGGTGAAGGTGGTGAACACCTCCCCTGCCTGGAGGAACCACATGGTCAGCGCGCCGAACTTCCGCCCGCCGACGGCCCATTCGGACAGATCGGCCGCGGGACGGCGCCGGCCGACGAAGCCCAGCACGCCGATCAGGACGATGCCGGCGAAGGTGAACGCGAGGATCATCGGTCGGACTCCTCACCGTCACGCGACATGAGCCGCTCGGTCAGCAGCAGCGCCGGGGTGAGCATGAGACACCAGAAACCGCCCCACACCAGCATTCTCGGCATCCCGAGCCACAGCCCGGTGGTGTTGACGAACGGCAGGAACGGCATCAGCACCAGTGCGAGCACCGGCAGCGCCGGGATGAAGTGGTAACCCCGCATCGCGCTCACCCGGCCAGTGCGGCGAGCTTGCGGGTGGCCAGCTCGGCGAGCAGCGCCGCGCCGTCGGGCAGGACGCTGTCGTCGAACGTCGCCAGCGGCGAGTGGTTGTTCGGTGCCGTCAAGGGATCCTCGGCCGTCGACGCGCCGAGGAAGACGTACGCGCCGGGGACCGCGTTCAGCACGCGGGAGAAGTCCTCCGAACCGGTCATCGGATCGCGGAGTTCCTCGAACCGTTCTTCGCCGAACACCTCACGCACCGTGCCGGCGAGGAACTCGTGCTCGTCCGCGTTGTTCACGGTGACCGGATACTCCGCCTCGTACGCGACCTCGACGTCGAGACCGTGCGCGGCCGCGATGCCCTCGCAGATCCGCACCGCCTCCTTGCTGACCAGCTCCCTGGCCTCCGGCGAGAACGACCGCACGGTGGCTTCGAACGTCGCGTCGTCGGGGATGATGTTGCGCCGCGTCCCGGCGTGGAACATCCCGACGGTGACCACGACCGGGTCGAACACGTCGAAACCGCGGGTGACCATGGTCTGCAGCGCGGTGACCATCGCGCACGCCGCCGGGACCGGGTCCTTCGCGTGCTGCGGCGCCGAACCGTGCCCGCCCGCGCCGACCACCCGGACGAACAGGCCGTCCGACGCCGCCATCAGCGGACCGGGCCTGCCGGTGAACATCCCGCGCGCGTAGTGCGCCGAACTCACGTGCAGCCCGTAGGCGGCGTCGACCGGACGACCGGAGGCGGTCAGGACCCCCTCCTCGATCATCTTGCCCGCGCCGTCGTGCCCCTCCTCCCCCGGCTGGAACATGAACACGACATCGCCGGGCAGGTCCTCGCGCCGGGCGGCGAGCAGCCGCGCCGCCCCTGCCAGACCCGCGGTGTGCAGATCGTGCCCGCACGCGTGCATGGCGCCGTCGACACGCGAGGTGAACTCCTCCCCGGTGCGCTCGGTCACCGGCAGCGCGTCCATGTCCCCGCGCAACAACACGGTGCCGCCCGGTTTGCCGCCCCGCAGCACGGCGGTCACCGAACTCAGTGCGCGGCCGAGGGTGATCTCGCACCCCAGCCCGTCGAGCGCGGCGAGCACCAGCTCCTGGGTCCGCGGCAGGTGCAAGCCGATCTCGGGGACGCGGTGCAGGGAACGCCGCAGCGCGACCAGTTCGTCACGCAGCTGTCCGGCATCGGAACGCAGGCTCATCCAGAACTCCTCGGGGACGAAGATCGTCGGCCTATCCTGATCCGAGAATGATGCAATGTCGAACACGAAAGCCGGGCAGATCGGCCGAATCAGCCAGAACGCCGGGAAAAATCCAGGGAATCAGCCATGTTGAGCGAAAGCGACCTCAAGCTCGTCGACGCGCTGCAGGCCAGTCCGCGCGTGCCGTGGTCGGCGCTCGGGCGCACGCTCGGGATCGGCGCGGCCACCGCCGCCCGGCACTGGGACGGGCTGGTCGAGCGCGGGGAAGCCTGGCTGACGGCCTATCCCGGCGGTGAACTCCGGGCCCGGCTCACCCTCGCGCTGGTGGAGATCGACTGCGGGCCCGGCGAACCGCTGCGCGTCGCCCGCGAGCTGGCCGCCGACCCGCATGTGCCGACCGTCGAGTACGTCGCCGGGCACTGCGATCTGCTCGCGCACGTGGTCGCGCCGACGCTGCGGGAGGTGTCGGACTACGTCATCCATCGCCTGTCGCGGCTGACCGGAGTGGTCGCCACCCGCACGGTGGTCTCACCGCGGCTGTTCGCCGAAGGCAGCCGCTGGCGGGTGCGCGCGATCTCGCCCGACCAGCGCAGGGCACTGGCCCCGGCGGCGGCCACGGCCAACGGCGCCCTGCGGTTCACCGATCTCGACCGGGCACTGCTGCTGGCACTCGGCGAAGACGCCAGGGCGTCGGCCGCGGCACTCGCGCAGGCGCTCGGAGTCGGCGCGAGCACGGTCCGGCGACGGCTGGACGCGCTGCTCGGCCGCGGCGCGATCCACCTCCGCTGCGAGATCGCCCGGCCGCTCTCGCCCGCACCGGTCACCGCGACCCTGTGGCTGCGGGTCCCGCCCGACAAGCTGGAAGCGACCGCCCGCACGCTCGGGCGGCTGCCGGAGATCCGGATGTGCGCCGCGATCAGCGGAGCCGCCAACCTCTGCGCGGTGGTGTGGCTGCGTTCCCAGCACGACACGGTCGAGTTGGAGAGCGGGCTCGCGGCGCAACTGCCGTGGCTCGAGATCGTCGACCGCGCGGTGACACTGCGCTGCGTCAAGCTGATGGGCAGGCTGATGGACGACACGGGCCGCTCGGCGGGCCGGGTCCCGCTGGATTTCTGGGCCGCGGTCCCCGCGGAACGCACGGGGACCGCGACGGTCCGGTCCGGCGGATGAGGGGGGTGAGGTGGAGGGAAGCATCCGCCGGACCGGAGATGGGGGAACGGGTCGCTACCCGCTCAGGGGTGTACCGGACGCCGCGGGTTTCCGGTCGCCGGGCACCTTGCAGCCGTTCGGTTCGAGGGCGAACCAGGTGCCACCCGCACCGTGGCCCGTCGCCTGCCCCGGCGCGGTGTCCTTGGCGTGGCGGTAGACCGGCCAGCCGCCGACCGTGACCTGCCGGGTCCCGTCGGGCCGGAGCACCTGCCCGACGAGCTTTCCGTCCACTCCGGACACCGAGGTTTCGCCGGTGGCCACCAGCGGCGGCCAGGTGCGGGCGCAGTCACCGTCGCAAGCAGACTTCGGCGGCTGCTTGCCGTCCTTGGTGAACAGGTAGAGCGTCATCCCGTCCTGATCGGTCAGCACGGTGCCGAGCCCGTCGACCTCGGCGGTGGCGACAGCCGTGGACGGCCGCTGCGCCACCGCCCTCCCGTCGCCGGGGGTCACGGCCGTCCAGGTCCCGCCGGAACCGTCGCCCAGCGCGATCCCGGGCCCGGAGTCCTTGGCGTAGCGGTAAACCGGCCAGCCGCCGACGGTCACCTGGGTCCCGCCGTCGTCCCGCGGCATCAGGCCGACCAGCTGCTCCTGGACGCCGGTCACCTGCGGTGGCCCGTCGGCGAGCAGCGGCGGCCATCGCGCCGCGCAGTCACCGTCGCAAGTGGACTTCGACGGCCGCGCGCCGTCCTTCGCGAAGCGGTACAGCGTCCGGCCGTCCTGATCGGTCAGGACCGGCCCCAGGCCCTCCACCGCGCCGGCGGCGAGCTTGACGCGCGAGGAGGCGGGCACCGCCGAGGTCACGGTCCGCCCGGCCGCCGACGCGCCGCGAACCTGGCCGGGATCGGTGTACCCGGCACCGCACGCCGCGAGGAAGGCCAGACCCGCCGAGCCGAGTACGGCGGCGGCCACGAGCCGGATCCGGTACATGGGTCGTTCTCCTCTTGCCGCGGGCAGAGCCGGTGCCGTTATTCGGCACAGTTCTTGCCACCGTTGACACAGCCGACCACCCGGTCCATCAGATCCCGGCTCATCACGTTGGCGAAATCGTCGTGGTCGGACAGCGGGTTGTGCTCCTCCTCCGGGAAGGAGTCCACTTTGTACTGTCCCTTTTGCTGGATGTCACGGGGAATGTCGTAGACCAGGGTGATCCGCAGCTGCGGCACCGCGGTGAACCCGCGCTTGCAGTTGCCGTTCTCGTTCGGGAACACGATGTGCGAGCGGTGGTCGTCGCTGTCGGTGTTCTCGCCGTCCCAGCAGCTCGGGAAGTCGTGGATCCGCTCCACCTTGCTGTTGTTCGGGCAAATGGGGTACTTCTCGGTGATCCGGTTCTCGAGGCCGGTACAGGTCCAGCTGGCCTTCGTGTTGGCCTTGCCGTTCACCGACGGCTTCGCGTCGCCGTAGAGGATGCGCAGGAACTTCGGCATGGCCTTCACCTTGCCGACCGGGCTGCCGCGGAAGGTGATCTTGGCGACCTCGGGCCGCAGGATCCGCCCGTCGTTGCCCGCGAGCTCGTTCTTGTCGTTGACACCCGGCAGCTCCTGCTGGTCGCCGTTGTCGTTGTTCCTGCCGTTCTGGTCGTCGTCCCGGTTGCCGCCGCGGTCGCGCTGACCACCGTCCCGGCGTTTCACCTCGTTCCGGCCCTGATCGCCGTTCCGGCCCTGTGCCCGCTGATCGTTGTTCCTGTCGCCGGTGCGACCCTGGTTCCGGCCGCCGTTGTTCCCGTCACCGTTGTTCTCGTCACCGGTGTCGATCCGCACGACCGGCCAGAAATACGTCGACTGGTCACCGTTCTTGCACGTCGTACCCGCGGCCAGGAGGCTCTTGTTGCTCGAATCGGCGTTCGTGGACAGGTTGCCCACGTAGTCGTGCAGATGCTGCGCGCCGTTGCGGATCCCCGGCTGGGCGATGAAGTTGTCGGGGTTGAAGTGCTGTTCCTCGTTCCGTCCACAATCGACGGTGAACGTCCCGGTCGAGGCGCCGTCGCGCGCCTGTGGTTCGTCCTTGTTCGGCCGGACCTTGGTGATGTCGATGAAGAAGGACTTGTCGGCCTCGTCCGCGCCCGCCTGCTGGGGAGTGCCCGACGTGGCGTAGACCGCCAAGGCGCCGACGGCGATCGCCAGGCCGAGCGCACCGGTCGTCAGTTTCGTTCTGCGGCTGATCCGGTGCCTGCCCGTCGAAGCGGGCCGGGGATGATTCCGGGCCATAGACTTGGTCACCTCGTTCGTTTTTCCGGGCACGCCGAAAACCGGTGCCCGGCCATGAACTGCGAAGGAATTGCGGGGGCGCGATACACGGAGCCGGGAACGGTCTTCCTCCGGCCCGGCCACCGGGTGGATCCGGCGCCGCTGTCCCGGCGCCGCGGGGTCCTGCATCAGGGAATACGGACGGCGGCGCGATCCGGTTCAACCGAGATCTGTCCGTGATCTCCTCGTTATAGTATGCTCAGCGCACGATGGCGACGAGCAGCGTGTTGTCCTCGGTACGCACTTCGAAACGCGTGATGTCGGACAACGAAAGCGAGGTGTCGCCGCCGATGCGCAGCGGTTCGGGCGAACCCGCGATGCCGTATCCCTTGGCGGGCACCTTCCAGTCGGCCACGCGTTTGGGCCCGTCACGCGTGATCGCCCTGAGTTCACACACCATCGGCCCGACGATGCCGCGCAGTTCGAGTTCCACCGCGGCACCCCATTCCCGGGGCGAGACCGTGACCTGGGCGCTCACCGACGAACCCGCGTCGGCTCTGCCGAACGACGTCGCCGCGCCCGCCTGCCCGGTCGGCGCGGCCGAGGACGGTGGCGCCTGCGAAGACGGCGGCGGAAGGGAAGCCGACGCCGCGGCGGGCGAGGTCTCCGGCCGCACTGTCGGCACCGGCGCCGCCTGCGGGCCGATGGCGTCGGCGGGACGCACGGCCATCGTCACGAGCGGGCCGGCGATGACGGCCACCGCGGCGGCGGCCGCGCCCAGGAACCCGAGCCGGCGGCGCCGTTTCCGCTTGACCGCCGCCTCCTCCATCAGCGCGCGCAGCACGCGGGGGCCGGGCGCGAGCGCCCGCACGCCCGGCGCGGGCATCGGCGGCTCCGGCCAGCTCTTCTTCACCAGATCGAGAATGTCCGGCAGCTGGTAGAGCTCGAGCAGATCGAGCTGACAGTGCGGGCAGTCCATGAGGTGTTCCTCGAACCGCGCGCTGTCGGCCTCGCCCAGCACGCCGAGCACATACGCGGCGACGTCGGTGTGGGCGGACCCTGCCAACCTCAGTTCACCCCCGCTCGCGCAACGCCCGGCGTAGCGCCCGGACCGCATGATGGATGCGAGACTTGACGGTACCCGGCGGGACGCCCAGTGTCGCGGCGACCTCGTTCACGGTCCGGTCACGCAGGTACGTCTGCTGGATCGCCTCCCGCTGCTCGGGCGAAAGGCCTTGCAGCGCCTCGTAGATGATCATCGCGGCGAGCGTGCGGTCCGATTCGTCGGGCACGCAGATCGCGTCCGACGAGATCTCCTCGATCTCCTGAGGACGGACGCTGCGGCTGCGCCAGCCGTCGATGACGATACGCCGGGCCACGGTGAACAACCAGGCCCGCAGCATCTCCGGCTGACGGTCGAGCTTGTCCGCGTTCCGCCACGCCTTGATCAGGGTTTCCTGCACCACGTCCTCGGCCCACTGCCGATCGTGGCCGGTGAGCCTGAGCGCGAACGCCATCAGGGCCCCACCGAACTCCTGGTACAACGCCTTCGCCAGGTCGTCATGAGCATTCGAGGCGGAATCATGATCAGCGACCGGGCGCAGCGTCCGACTGTGCCGTCCCACACCGGACATCCTTGTGCCGCACCCGCTTGTTCGTCTAGTACCAAAATCTTGGGCCGTCCGGCGCAAAGTTTTTTGAACCGTTTCGCAGTCGTGTCCGTATCCCCTACCGAAGACCCCGACAGAGCGTTGACCCCCGCAACGCACGGTATCCACGAGGACGGACTGTCCATTGTGGATCTTTCGCGCCCTTTTCCGTTGCGTCGCCGCAACGGCGCGCTCCCCTGCCCGAGGAGAGAAAGCCGTGAACCGCATACTCCGCCGCCTCGCGCCGCCCGCGGTGTTCCTCACCGCGCTCGCGTCGCTCACCGGCTGTCAGGCGGGCGCCTCGTCCGGCGCCGGTTCGTCCGCACCGTATTCGCCGGGCTCCGGCGCCGGAACCATGCCGATGATGCCCACCGACGACACCGATCCGGCCAAGGCGTCACTCCAGGCCGCTCGCCCGTTCGATCTCGGCCCCATGGTCGTGGACGGCAGCGGTTACACCGTGTATCGCTACGACCGGGACACCAGCACGCCACCCCGTTCGGTCTGCGTGGAAGCCTGTGCCCAGAAATGGACTCCGGTCCGCTCCAGCGGGGAGATCCCGCTGACCGGGATCGACAGGGCGCTGGTCGGCAAGGTCACCCGCGCCGACGGGAGCGACCAGGTCACCCTCGCCGGCTGGCCGCTGTACCGCTACGCCGAGGACCGGATGCCCGGGGAGACCTCGGGCCAGGGCACCGACCGCGCCTGGTACCCGGTCACCCCGGACGGGCACAAGATCGAGACGACCCAGGACACCTGGCGGGCCGATGCGTTCCGCCTCTGACCGTCCCGGCGCCGCGCGTTCCCTCCGGCTGCCCGGCCGGATCTGCGCGGTTCTCGCGGCGGCCGCGGCGCTGGTGCCGCTGGGCCCCGCCGGGGTCGCCGCCGCCCTCGACCAGTCCGACGCGACGCTGGTGGTCAAGGTCCGCCAGGCCGGGCTCTGGGAGATGCCGTCCGGGATGTGGACCGAGACGCGCTCGAACAACCCGAAGGTCAAGGAGGTCGGCCGCGCGCTGATGATCGACCACGGGCGGCTCGACGTGGTCACCCGTTCCCTGGCGGGCGATCTCGGCATCGCCCTGCCCGCCGAGCCGACCGCCGAACAGCAGGGCTGGCTCGCCGAGATGAGGAACGCGCGCGCCCCCGAGGACTTCGACCGGATCTTCGCCAACCGGCTCCGCGCCGCGCACGGCCAGATCCTCGCCACCATCGCCCAGGTGCGCGCGGGCACGCGGGACGACCGCATCCGCGCCTACGCGACCACCGCCAACCAGGCGGTGATGCGCCACATCACGCTGCTCGAAAGCACCGGGCTCATCGACTACACCGCGCTGCCCTCGGCGAACGTGGCCACCACCTCGGCGCCCGCGGGACAGGGCGGCCTCGCCCTGTCCACCATGGACGTCCTCACCGCGGCCGTCCTCGTCCTGCTGCTGGGCGGCGGAATCGTCTTCGGCCTGCGCCGGATCAAGGGACATCGCGGACAAGCCGCCGCCGCGGTGTCCCGCACCAGAACGGGGGAAAGCCATGGTTGAGCACTGGCACGACGTGGCGATCACGCTGACCCAGCAGTTCCAGCCGAAGACGGACCCCGCCGCCCGCGGCGTCGCCGCCCTGTGCGCCCGCTTCGCCTACGCGGCCATGTGCCTCACCCTGACCTGGGGCGTGTTGACCGCCACCGGCTGGGTGCGTTCGGTGACCGGCCGGAAGGCGCTCCGCAACGGGCACATGGTGCTGGCGACCATGACGCTGGTCTTCGCCGGGATCCACGCGCTCGGCTTCTTCTACCTGACGATCAACCCGTACGGCCTCGACTACCTGTTCATCCCGTTCCTGCCGACGCAGGAATCGCGCCACACCGCCGGCATCATCGGCTTCGAGGTCATGCTGGCGATCGCGGTCACCGCCGGGCTGCAGCGCTGGACGTCCTACCGGCGCTGGCTGTGGCTGCACCGCTGCGCCTACCCCGCGGTCGGGCTCGCCGCGATCCACGCCTGGTTCGGCGCGGTCGCCAACGGTCACCTGTCGATCCTGTGGCTGGGCGGGATCACCCTGCTCGTGCCCGCGGTGACCGTGGCACTGCTGCGCTTCCTGCCGGCGCGGACGCTGGAACGGCTCGGGCTCGTCGAAGAACAGGTGGCCTGACATGGGAATGCGGCTGCCCCTGGGGAACGGCCCCCGCATCAGCGTCGACAACGACCGCTGCGAACTGTACGGAATCTGCGCGATGGAGGCACCCGACGTGTTCGACCTCGGCAACGACGGCAGGCTGCGGTTCCGGAAACGCCTGCTCGCGCCGGACGACCTCGAGCAGGCCGTCGCGGCCGCCAGGGCCTGCCCGATGCAGGCCGTGGTTCTGAGAGGGGACATCCATGGCTGACGGCGACCGGATCGTCATCGTCGGCGCGGGTGTCGGCGGCCTCCGCGCCGCGGAACACCTGCGAGAGATCGGTTTCGACGGCGAACTCGTGCTGGTGGGTGACGAACCACGCCGCCCGTATCACCGGCCGATGGTGTCGAAGCAGCTGGTCATGGGCGCCGCCCGGCCCGCTGACGTCACGCTGTCGGCCTACCACGACCTCGACGTGCACTGGCGGCTCGGCACCCGCGCGACCCATCTCGACACCCTGGAGCGGGTCGTGCACCTGCCGGGCGGGGAATCGCTGTGGTACGACGGGCTCGTCATCGCGACCGGCGTGTACCCCCGGCATCTGCCGGGCTCGCCGCGTTACGACCCGCGGGTACGCGTGCTGCGCACCGTGGACGACGCGCTCGCGGTGCGGCGCTGTCTCGCCGCGAGCAACAAGCCGGCCGTGATCATCGGCAGTGGCCTGATCGGCAACGAGTTCGCCGCCAGCATGCGGTACCTCGGCCGCGACGTCACCCTGGTCGGCCACGCGCGGGCGCCACTGCACCGTTTCGGCGAGCGCGTCGCGAACTCCGTCGTCGCCCTGCACAACGAACACCGCGCGAAACTGGCGATGAAGTCGGAGGTGCGGCACTGGATCAGCACCAAGGAGACCGTCGGGCTGCACCTGACGAACAACCAGCTGCTCGTGGCGAGTGTCGTCGTCCTCGCCATCGGGAGCGTGCCGCAGGTGGACTGGCTGCGCGGGTCCGGCCTGGACATCTCCGACGGCGTGCTCTGCGAATCGACGCTGTTCGCCGAGGGCGCCGACGACGTCGTGGTCGTCGGGGACATGGCGCGCTGGCCCAACCTCCGCTTCGACGACAAACCCCGCCGCGTCGAACACTGGATCAACGCGGTCGAATCGGCCCGCGCGGGGGTGGAGAACCTCATGGCCGGCCGTTCGGCGGCGAAGCCGTTCACCCCGCTTCCCCGCGCGTGGTCGACCCTGTACGACGTCCGGTTACAGACCGCCGGGATCCCCTCACTCGGCGAAGACACCGTCGGCCTCGCCGACGGCGTGACCGGATTCGTCCGCGGCGGCAGGCTGGTCGGGGTCTGCTCGTGGGACAAGCCACGAGCGATGCTGGACTGGACGGCCGAACTCGAACGCAGGCTGCCCGCTCCGGAATTCGTCCCCGCGGACGCCCCCACCACGGCGGTACCCATCCAGCCCGATCCCGCTGTGCTCCAGGATCCCTGGCTGGCCTCCGCGGTGGGGTGATCCGGGACGCGGTCGCGCGCGGCGGCCGCGTCCCCTCGCCGGCCACCACGTCCCCCTCGCGGCGGGAAGGGCGTGGTGGCCGGTTCAATCACGCGAGATCTCCGTTCAATCACGCGAGATCTCCGTTCAATCACGCGAGTTCCGCTTACAATCACGCGAGTTCCGCGTTCACGCACGGGTCTCGGGTCAGCCGAGGCGTTCCACGATGGTGACGTTGGCGGTGCCGCCGCCTTCGCACATCGTCTGCAGGCCGTAGCGGCCGCCGGTGCGGGCGAGTTCGTGCAGGAGGGTGGCGAACAGCTTCGTCCCGGACGCGCCGATGGGGTGCCCGAGCGCGATGGCGCCGCCGTTGACGTTGACCTTCGCCGGGTCGGCGCCGGTCTCGTCGAGCCACGCCAGCACCACGCTCGCGAACGCCTCGTTGACCTCGAAGAGATCGATGTCCTCGATGCTCAGCCCCGCCCGCTTCAGCGCATACGACGTCGCCGGGATCGGCCCGGTGAGCATCCACACCGGATCCGCCGCGCGCACGGCGATCGTGTGGATCCGCGCCATCGGCGTCAGCCCGTGCTCGCGGACGTAGGACTCGGACGCGATCAGCGTCGCGCTCGCACCGTCGGAGATCTGGCTCGCCATGGCGGCGGTGATCCGCGAGCCCTCGCTCAACGGTTTCAGCGCGGCCATCTTCGCCAGGCTGGTGTCCCGGCGCGGCCCCTCGTCGCGCCGGAAGTCGCCGAACGGCGCGATCTCCGCGTCGAACCGTCCACTGTCGACAGCGGCGACCGCGCGCTCGTGACTGCGCAGCGCGAACTCCTCCATCGCCTCGCGGGACAGGTCCCAATGCCCGGCGATCATGTCCGCGCTGCGGAACTGCGAAACCTCGACGCCGCCGTAGCGTTCCTGCCAGCCCTTCGAGCCGGAGAACGGATCCTCGAACCCGTACTCGCGCCCCGCGAGCATCGCCGCGCTGATCGGCACGGCGCTCATGTTCTGCACGCCGCCCGCGAGCACGAGGTCCATCGTGCCCGACAGCACCGCCTGCGCGGCGAAGTGCACGGCCTGCTGGCTCGACCCGCACTGCCGGTCGACCGTCACCCCGGGCACCTGCTGCGGGAACCCGGCGGCGAGCCAGCACGTCCGCGCGACGTTGCCGGACTGCGGGCCCAACGTGTCGGTACAGCCAAGGATCACATCGTCCACATCGGACGGGTCCACTCCGGACCGTTCGACGACCGCGCGGATGGCGTGCGCGCCGAGATCGGCGGAGTGCACCCCGCTCAGCGCTCCCCCGCGCCGCCCGACCGGGGTGCGCACGGCGTCCAGGACATAGGCTTCAGCCACGGCTCCTCCTCTTCTTCGTCACCGGTGCGGCGATCCCGTCGAGCAGGATGCCGAGGTACCGCTCGGCCACGTCGCGGGCGCTCAGCGCGCCGTCCGGGTTGTACCAGCGGACCGCGACCCACACGGTGTCGCGGATGAAGCGGTAGACGAGTTCGACGTCCAGATCCTCGCGGAACACGCCCTCGGCGACGCCGTCGGTGAGGATCCCGTTCCACAGCTTGCGGAACTCGGCGTTGCGGTCGGCGAGATACGAGAACCGCGGCAGCCCCATGAGGTGCTTGGCCTCGTTCTGGTAGATCGCCACTTCGGCGGGCCGCCGGTGGATCGCGTCGAAGGACGAGACGACGACGGCTTCCAGTGTCTCCCGGGCACCGCGCCCCTCCGCCACGATCTCGGCGTAGGACCCGAACAGCTCGTCCAGGAACCCGGTCAGGATCTCGTCGGCCATCGACTCCTTCGAGTCGAAGTGGTGGTACAGGCTGCCGGAGAGGATGCCCGCCGCGTCCGCGATGTCCCGCACGGTGGTGGAGACGTAACCGCGGTCGGCGAACAGCCGCGCCGCGAGCGCGAGCAGCTCGGCGCGGCGGGATCCGGGGGCGTTCTTGGCGGCTGGACTCACGTCTGGACCTCACGCATGCTGGCTGCTCACGGACACGACTTCGCCGGTGAGGTACGAGGAGTACTCACTGGCGAGGAAAACCATGACATTCGCGACCTCCCACGGCTCCGCCGCCCTCCCGGAAACCTCGCGCGCGGTCAGCTCGGCGAGCAGTTCGTCGCTGGTCACCTTGGCCAGGAAGGCGTGCATCGCGATGCTCGGGGCGACGGCGTTCACCCGGACGCCGTAGGGCGCGGCGTCCACCGCGGCACACCGGGTCAGCGCCATGACCCCGGCCTTCGCGGCCGCGTAGTGCGCCTGCCCCTCCTGCGCCCGCCAGCCGAGCACCGAGGCGTTGTTGACGATCGCGCCTCCCCCGCCCTGCTCGGCGAACCGCCGCAGCGCCGCGCGAGTGGCGCGGAACGTGCCGTTGAGCGTGACGTCGAGCACGCGCGACCATTCCTCGTCGGTCATCTTCAGCAGCGACCTGGTCCCGCCGAGACCGGCGTTGTTGATCAGCACGTCGAGCCTGCCGAACTTTTCGACCGCCCCGTCGACGAGCGCCTGGACCTGTTCCTCGCGCGTGACGTCACACGGGATCGCGTGCACCTCACCGAACTCGGCGAGTTCCCCGGCCTTTTCGCCGAGGCGCCGTTCGTGCTGGTCGCTGACCACGATCCGGGCGCCTTCCTCCAGCGCGCGCCGTGCGACCGCGGAGCCGATGCCGGTGCCCGCGGCGGCGGTCACCACGACCACCTTGTCCCGCAACAGGTTCGCGCCCTCCGGATACTTCGGCACAGGAATCACGCTCGCGCCTCCCTAGGCAGGCCGAGCACGCGCTCGGCGATGATGTTGCGCTGGATTTCGTTGGAGCCGCCGTAAATCGTGTCGGCGCGAGTGAACAGATACAGCCGCTGCCAGGTGTCGAAGCCGTCCGGCGCGACCATGCCCGCGGCCCCGCGGACGAGCATCGCGAGCTCGCCGAGCGACCGGTGCCAGTTCGACCAGACGAGTTTCGCCACCGACGCGGCGCCCGGCGCGGCGTCGCCGAGGGTGCGGACGGCGTGTGCCCGCATCACCTCCAGCCCTGCCCAGGCCCGGTCGATCCGCTCGGCCACGAACGGATCCGCGTCCGCCCCGGTCCGCTCGGCGAGTTCGGTCAGCGCCTCCAGCTCGCGCCGGAACCCGACCTGCTGGCCCAGTGTCGCGACGCCGCGTTCGAAGGCCAGCGTGCCCATCGCGATCCGCCAGCCGTCGCCCGGTTCGCCGACCACGAGATCCTTCGCGGTCCGCGCACCGTCGAAGAACACCTCGTTGAACTCCGAGGTCCCGGTCATCTGCCGGATCGGCCGGACGTCCACTCCGGACTGTCGCATCGGGACGAGCAGATAGGACAGACCGTGATGACGCTTCGAGCCGGATTCGGTGCGCGCCAATACGAAACACCAATCGGCGACGTGCGCGAGCGACGTCCACACCTTCTGCCCGCTGATGACCCATTCGTCACCCTCGAGCCGCGCCGACGTCGAAACGGCCGCGAGATCGGATCCGGCGCCCGGTTCGGAATAGCCCTGGCACCACAGCTCCTCGACGGCCACGATCCTGGGCAGGAACCGGCGCTTCTGCTCCGGTGTCCCGGACGCCAGCAGTGTCGGCCCGAGCAGTTCCTGGCCGACGTGACCGACCCGCGCCGGGGCGTCCGCGCGGGCGTATTCCTCGTGGAAGATCACCTGCTGCTCGAACGACGCGTCCTGCCCGCCGTACTCGGCGGGCCAGCCGAGACAGTTCCAGCCACCGGCGGCCAGCTCCTTCTCCCAGGCGACGCGCTCGTCGAACGCCTCGTGCTCCCGGCCGGGACCGCCGAGGCCGCGCAGGGCGGCGAACTCGCCGCGCAGCCGCTCGGCGAGCCAGCTCCGGATCCGCGCCCGGAATTCGGTGTCCGCCAAGGCTCCTCCTCACTGAGCACTTCGGCCGCTGGCCAAATCGGGGACTCCTGCGTAGGCTACCCTACCAAGCACTTGTTAGGGAGGTCTCGATGCGGGAGCCGACCATCCCGGCGGCGCTCGACGCCGCCGCGGACCGCTTCGCCGAGCACGAAGCGGTCGTCGACGGCGACGTCCGGCTGACCTTCCGCGAGCTCCGGCGGCACGTGCGGCGCTGCGCGGTTTTCTTCCACGACCGGGGAATCCGGCCGGGTGACCAAGTCGCGGTCTGCTCCCCCAACACGTGGCACTGGGTCGTCGCGGGGCTCGGCGCGTTGTACGCCGGAGCGACCCTCGTGCCGATCAGCACCCGGTTCACCGCGCCGGAGACCACCGACATCCTCACCCGCGCCAAGGTGTCCGCGCTCGTCGTGACCGGCCGGTTCCTCGGCGTGGACAGGCTCGCGGCGCTCGGCGGGGCGCTGCCGCCGACCGTGCTACGCGTCCCGGTGGAAGGCGTCGAGGAGGGACTGAACGGCGTCACCGAATGGGACGCGCTGGCGGCATACGGCGAGGATTTCACCAGCCCGGCAGGGCCGGACGACGTCAGCGACATCCTGTTCACCTCGGGCACCACCGGCCGCAGCAAGGGCGCGATGAGCAGCCACCGGCAGGTCCTCGGCGTCGCGCGGGCCTGGGCGGAGTGCGGGCGCGTGACCGCGGACGACCGTTATCTGGTGATCAACCCGTTCTTCCACAGTTTCGGGTACAAGGCCGGAATCGTCGTCTCGCTGCTGACCGGGGCGGCGCTCGTGCCGCAACGCACTTTCGACGTCGCCGAAACGCTGCGGCTGATCGAGACCGAGCGGATCACCGTCCTCCCGGGCGCGCCGACGATCTACCAGGTCCTGCTGGACGCGCCGGACCGCGCGAACCACGATCTGTCCACTCTCCGGCTCGCGGTCACGGGCGCCGCGATCGTGCCCGTGACCCTCGTCGAGCGGATGCGCGCCGAACTGGGTTTCGACACCGTGCTCACCGCGTATGGGCTCACCGAGGCCGTGGTGGCCACGATGTGCCGTCCCGAAGACCCGGCCGAGGTGGTCGCCAGGACAGCGGGCCGGGCCACCGCGGATTTCGAGGTGAAGCTCGGGGAACGCGACGAAATCCTTTTGCGCGGCCCGAACGTGATGCTGGGTTACCTCGACGATCCGGAGGCGACGGCGGATGCGATCGACGCGGACGGATGGCTGCACACCGGCGATGTCGGCGAGCAGGACGCGCGGGGCAATTTGCGGATCACCGACCGGCTCAAGGACATGTACACCTGCGGCGGCTTCAACGTCTACCCCGCCGAGGTGGAACAGACGCTGGCCCGGCTGGACGGCGTCGCCGAATCGGCCGTCATCGGCGTCCCGGACCACCGGCTCGGCGAGGTCGGCAAGGCACACGTCGTCCTCCGCCGCGGCCACACACTGTCCACAGAGGACGTCATCGCGTACTGCAAGGAAAACCTGGCCAACTACAAGGTTCCCCGTTTCGTGCACTTCCGCGCCGAGCTGCCGCGGAATCCGTCGGGGAAGGTACTGAAGCGAGTTCTGCGGGAGGAGTCCGATGGATGAGGTGGTGCGCTACGAACGGCGCGGCCCGGTCGCGCTGGTGACCATGAACCGGCCGGAGTACCGCAACGCGCAGAACTCCGCGATGACCTACGCGCTCGACGCCGCGTTCACCCGTGCCGTGGACGACACCGAGGTCAAGGTGATCGTGCTGGCGGGCGCGGGAAAGCATTTCTCGGCGGGCCACGACATCGGCTCACCCGGCCGCGACGCGGACGTCTCCTTCGAACGCAAGGCCGTGCTGTGGTGGGACCACGTCGGCGCCGAGGGAGGTGACCAGCGGTTCGCCCGGGAGTCCGAAGTGTACCTGGGAATGTGCCGCCGCTGGCGGGAAATCCCCAAGCCGACGATCGCGAGCGTGCAGGGCGCGTGCATCGCCGGGGCGCTCATGCTGGCGTGGGTGTGCGACCTCATCGTCGCCTCCGACGACGCGTTCTTCGCCGATCCCGTGGTACGCATGGGCATTCCCGGCGTCGAGTACTTCGCCCATCCCTGGGTACTCGGGCCGCGGGCGGCCAAGGAAGTGCTGTTCACCGGCGAGCGGTTCACCGCCGCGCAGGCGAAGGAATGGGGCATGCTCAACCGGGTCGTGCCCCGGGCCGAGCTGGAGGCCGAAACCCTTGCCCTGGCGGAGAAGATCGCCGAGATGCCGCGGTTCGGGCTCGCGCTGGCGAAGAAGGCGGTCAACCAGGCCGAAGACCTGATGGGCCTGCGGTCCGGAATGGACTCGGTGTTCGGGTTGCACCACTTCGCGCACGCCCACAACGCCGAGCTGTCGGGCGGTGACTCGCTCGGCGGGCAGGACGCCCGTTCCATGCGTGACGCCGGACGGGGGGCCTGATGGATCTCGAACTCGACGCGCCGGCCCGCGCCTTCCGTGACGAGGCCCGCGCGTGGCTGGCCGAGCACGTGCCGGCCGAGCCGTTGCCGTCGTTCGACAGCGTGGAGGGGTTCGCCCGGCACCGGGAGTGGGAGGCACAGCTCGCGGACGCGCGCTGGTCGGTCGTCTCGTGGCCGCGTGATCTCGGCGGTCGCGACGCGAGCCTGCTGGAGTGGGTGCTGTTCGAGGAGGAGTACTACGCGGCGGGCGCGCCGGGCCGGGTCAACCAGAACGGCATCTTCATGCTCGCGCCCACGCTGTTCTCCCACGGTACCGAGGAGCAGCTGCGCCGGATCCTGCCGAAGATGGCGCGTGCGGAGGAGGTCTGGGCACAGGCGTGGTCGGAGCCGGAGGCGGGCAGCGACATCGCCGCGCTGCGCAGCACCGCGTCCCGTGTGGACGGTGGCTGGGTGCTGAACGGCCAGAAGACATGGAGTTCCCGCGCCGCGTTCGCCGATCGCGCGTTCGGGCTGTTCCGCAGCGATCCGGACGCCGTGCGCCACCGCGGCCTCACCTACCTGATGGCCGATCTGCGTGCCGAGGGCGTGACTGTCCGCCCCATCCCGCAGCTGGACGGGGAGCCGGGTTTCGCGGAGATCTTCTTCGACGACGTGTTCGTCCCCGACGAGGACGTGATCGGCGCCCCCGGCGAGGGCTGGCGGGTCGCGATGACGACCGCGAACAACGAACGCGGCCTTTCGCTGCGCAGCCCCGGCCGGTTCCTCGCCGCCGCGGATCGGCTTGTCGACTTGTGGTCCCGCGCGGACCGTCCCGACGCGACGGCCGAGCGGGTCGCGGACGCCTGGATCGGCGCGCGGGCCTACCAGCTCTATACCTTCGGCACGCTCACCCGGCTCGCCGAAGGCGCCGAGCTCGGCCCGGAGTCGAGCGTCAACAAGCTGTTCTGGTCCCATCTCGACGTCGCGCTGCAGGAGACCGCGCTGGACGTGCTCGGCCCGGCCGCGGAACTGCGCGGGCCGTGGACGGACGGCTGGCTGTTCTCCCTGGCCGGCCCGATCTACGGCGGCACCGACCAGATCCAGCGCACGATCGTCGCCGAACGTCTGCTGGGCCTGCCTAAGGAGAAGCGATGAAGTTCGCGCTGTCGGCCGAGCAAGCCAGCTTCGCCACCAGTCTCGGCGACCTTCTGTCCACACTGGACACCGACGCCGCGAACCGGGCGTGGGCCGCGGGGGATCCGGCTCCCGGCTTGAAGATCTGGCGCCGCCTCGCCGATCTCGGCGTCACCGCACTGGCCGTCCCGGAGCCTTTCGGCGGGCTGGCGGCGGAAGTGGCCGATCTCGTCGTCGCCTGCGAAGCACTCGGCGAGTACTGCGTTCCCGGGCCGTGGACCGACACGGTGGCTGTCGCGCCGGCCCTGCTCGGTGACGACCGGCTCGCCAAGCTCGCCACCGGCGAGACACTCGCGTCGGTCATCTTCGCCCCGCACGTCCCCTACGCGCTGGACGCCGACGTCGCGGACGTCCGGATCGCCGTCGACGGGTCCCGGCTCCGCTCGTTCACTCCCGGCGACACGCTGTCCTCTCTGGACGGTTCCCGGCGCTTGTCCCCCGGTACCCCCGACGCCGATCTCGGTCCAGCCCAGGACGCCGGGCGTGCCTTCGAACTCGGCGTGCTGGCGACGGCGGCCCAGTTGCTCGGCGCGGGCCGCTGGCTCCTGGACGCGTCGGTGACCTACGCGGGGCAACGCCGTCAGTACGGCCGGGAAATCGGCCAGTACCAGGCGGTCAAGCATTTGCTGGCCGACGTGGTCACCGCGCTCGAACTCGCCAGGCCCCTGCTGTACGGCGCGGCGGTCACGATGGCACCGGAAGACGTCTCGGCGGCGAAGGTCGCGTGCGGCGACGCCGCGTTGCTGGCCGCCCGCACGGGCCTGCAGGTGCACGGCGCGATCGGCTACACCGCCGAACACCCGCTCGGCCTGCGGCTCACCCGCGTCCGCGCGCTGGCTTCCGCCTGGGGGACGGCGGAAATCCACCGGCGGCGTGTACTGGAGACGGTGGCCCGATGACCTTTACCCCGGAACAGGACGAACTCCGCGCGGGAGTCCGGAAGCTGCTGGCGCGGGAGGCGAGCCCGTGGCCCGCGCTGTGCGAGCACATCGGCGTCGCCGCCCTCGCGGTCCCCGAACGGTTCGGCGGACTCGGCGCGGAAACCACCGACGTCCAAATCGTCGCCGAGGAGCTGGGACGTGTCCTCGCGGACGTGCCCTTCCTCGGCTCCGCGGTACTCGCCGTGCACGCCCTGCTGGCGTGCGGCGACGAAGCCGCTTGCACACGGCTCCTCCCCCAGCTCGCCGAAGGCACCGTCGGCGCCCTGGCGTGGACCGACGAACACGGTGACTGGTCGACCACCCAGTTCGCGTGCCGTGGCGATGAATCCACAGTGGACGGAACTGCGCACTACGTTCTCGACGGCGCGAACGCGCCGGTCCTCCTGGCCATCGCCGACACCGGGACCGGCCCCGTTCTGTACGAAGTGGACACTCGGCAGGATCGGGTGCACCGCGTGGCCGTGCCCGCGATGGACGAGACCCGCGCGCTCGCCACCATCACCTTCGACCACGCCATGGCACGTCCGCTCGGGCCCGTCGATCCGGCACAGATCCGCGATGTCGCCTGCGCGGTGCTCGCCGCAGAACAGGCCGGTGCCGCGGCGCGAGCGCTGGAGCTGACCGTGGAGTACGCCGGGCAGCGCCGCCAGTTCGGTCGCCCGATCGGGGGCTTCCAGGCACTCAAGCACCGGATGGCCGATCTGCACGTCCTGGTGGAGACTGCGCGTTCGGCGGCCTACGCGGCGCCGGAGTCGTCCCGGCTCGCCGCGGTCGCGAAGGTGCACTGCTCGGAGGCGCTGAGCACGGTCGCCGCCGAAATGATCCAGCTGCACGGCGGGATCGCCGCGACCTGGGAACATCCAGCCCACCGGTACTTCAAACGCGCCCACGCCACGGCGCAGCTCTTCGGCGCGCCGCACCGGCACCTGCCGCACGTTCGCCCGGTCAGCTGAGGTTCCTGCGCTAGAGTCTGCACACTGCGTTTCAGCGGGTGGGGTGGGGGCGACGAGCGTGTCGAAGTGGAGAGCCCGAACGGCGTATCGGATCCCGTGGCTGGTCGCGGTCCTGCTCCTCTCGTACTTCGTGGTGAGTTCGGCTCCGCCGCGGGACGGGGTGCCGGAATTCCCGGCCGCCGCCGGGGCAGGCCAGACACGGACCGTCACCGGCTGGCGGTTACAGTCGAGCGGGCAGGCCGGTCAGGACGGTGCGGCGCTTTCTTCGCCGTCTTACGACGACGGGGCGTGGACCTCGGTGCCCGCGCGCTCGACCGTCCTCGGCGGGCTCGTCGCGGCGGGCGAGTACCCGGATCTGAACTATTCGGCGAGCCTGCGGGACAAGGTGAATCCCCAGGACTTCACCGTGCCGTGGTGGTATCGGACGACGATCACCGCCGGCCCGAAACCGGAGACGCACACCTTCGTGGACCTGCCGGGCGGCGTGATCCCCAAGGCCGAGGTGTGGTTCAACGGCACCATGATCGCCGGGCCGGACGTGGTCGCGGGAGCGTATCCGGCCCACCGCTTCGACGTGTCCGGGTTGGTGCGGCCCGGCGTCAACGCGCTGGCCATCAAGGTGTTCCCGTCCTCGCTGTGCCTCGACCCCGAGACGGACCCCTGTCCGGACCTGTCGATCGGTTTCCTCGACTGGAGCCAGCCGCCGCCGGACAACAGCATGGGTGTCTGGCGTGACGTCCGGTTCGTCGAGACCGGGGCGGTGTCCCTGCGCGATCCACGGGTGGTCACCCGGCTGGCACTGCCGGACCTGGGCTCGGCCGAGCTGACGGTCAAGGCGGATCTGACGAACAACACCGATCAGACCGTCGTGACGAAGGCCGGCGGGAGGATCGACTCGTTCTCCTTCGAGAAGAACGTCACCCTCACACCGCACGAGAGCGTGACGGTGACCTTCGAGCCGGTCCACCTCGATCACCCCCGGGTCTGGTGGCCCGCCCAGATGGGCGGCCAGCCGATGTACCGCCTGACGATGGCGGCGTCCGCGGACGGCACCCCGTCCGATCGGGCCACCACGGACTTCGGTGTCCGCGACGTCCAGTCCCGGCTGAACGACGCCGGGGACCGGTACTACACCGTCAACGGCAAGCCGTTCCTCGTACGCGGGGCGGGCTGGGCGCCCGACCTGTTCCTGCGCTACGACGCCAGGCGGCTCGAGGACGAGTTCTCCTACATCCGCGATCTCGGCCTGAACACGATCCGGCTGGAGGGCAAGGGCGAGAACGACGAGTTCTACCAGCTCGCCGACCGGCTGGGCATCATGCTGCTCCCCGGCTGGGAGTGCTGCACGAAATGGCAGGCCTACGCCAAGTGGTCCCCGGCCGACCACGCGGTCGCCAAGGCCTCCGCGGTCACCGAAGGGCACCGGCTGCGCAACCACCCGAGCATCCTGGGGTTCTACGTGGGCAGTGACACGGCCCCCGCTCCGGAGGTCGAGAAGGAGTATCTCGACGGGCTCGCCGCGTCGGACTGGCAGGCGCCGATCATCTCGTCCATCGGCTGGCGCACCAGCCCGCGGCTGGGCCCGTCCGGGAACAAGGGCCTCGGCCCCTATTGGTGGGTGCCGCCGTCCTACTGGTACGGGAAGCAGAAGGGCGGCGCGTTCGGTTTCGAGGCGGAGCACGGGCCAGGCCCTGCCATCCCGGACCTGCGCAGCCTGGAGAAGATCCTTTCGCCGCGGGAACTGGCGGATCTCTGGCAACACGGTGACAAACCGCAGTTCCACCTTTCCTGGTCGTCGAACTTCGACCGGCTGGCCGAATATTCCACCGCGCTGGAACGCCGCTACGGGAAGCCCGCCGATCTGGCGGATTTCGCCGAGAAGTCACAGCTGGCCAACTACGAGGTCAACCGGGCCCAGTTCGAGGCATACGGCGCCGAACAGTCCACAACGGACAGACCGGCGACGGGGACGATCTACTGGCTGCTGAACAACGCCTGGCCGTCGCTTTTCTGGCATCTGTACGACTACTCGATGGCACCTTCCGGCGGGTACTTCGGCGCCCGGACCGCGCTACGGCCGCTGCATGTGCAGTACCGCTACGACAACTCCGCCGTGGCGCTGGTGAACACCGGACTGCGGGACGCCGGACCGTTGTCCGTCCAGACCACGGTTTTCGATCTCGACGGCACCCAGCGCTACGATCACACCACGAACTCGGTGACCGCCAAGGGAAACGCGGCGTCCACTCTGGACACCGTGCCCGTCCCGGACGGTGTTTCCACCACCTATTTCGTCCGGCTCCTGCTGCGTGACGCACAGGGAAACGTCGTCGATCGCAACGTCTACTGGCTTTCGACCAAGCCGGACGAAGTGAACTACCAGGCCGACGAGTGGCGGCTGAGCCCCCAGACCGCGTATGCCGACCTCAGTGGTCTGCGCCTGCTCGCCCCCGGCACCGTGTCCGTGAACGCCGGCAGCGAGGCCCGCGGCGACGACGTCACCACGACCGTCACCCTGACCAACACCGGCGACAAGGTCGCGTTCTTCCTCCGCGCCACAGTGACCGCCGACGGCGGCGAAGTCGCACCGGCGATCTGGAGCGACGACTACGTCACCCTCTGGCCAGGCGAATCGGTGGCGCTGACCGCGAGGTACCGCCGCGCGCTGCTTCACGGCGCCGAACCCGTGGTGCAGTTGAACGGCGTCAACGTGGAAGCACGGGAACTGGCGGCGGCCATCCGCTGAGCTGCCCAGGTGGGGCCTGCCCCCGTACGAAACCTGGTGCGCACAGGATTCTCCGTGATCACGCCGGTCGAAAGACTCGGGGCGTGACCACAGACAATCTCGTGCATCCCGCGCCCCCGAGCTCGGGCAGCGATTTCGCCCGGCTCTCCCGGCGCATCAGCGAAGCTGGGCTGCTCGTTCGCCGTCCCGGCTACTACACCGCCCGCATCGCGCTGGTGACCACACTGTTCATTGCGGGCTGGGTCGCGTTCGCGCTGATCGGCGAATCGTGGTGGCAGCTCGCGATCGCCGTGTTCCAGGCGGTGATGTTCGGCCAGATCGCACTGCTTTCCCACGACCTTGCGCACCGCCAGGTGTTCCGCACCCGGCGGCCGAGCGAGATCGCCGGGCGGATCGCGGGCAATCTCGGCATCGGGATGAGCTACGGCTGGTGGATGGACAAGCACACCCGCCACCACGCGAACCCGAACCACGAGGACCTGGATCCCGACGTCGACCCGGACATCCTCGTGTGGTCGAAGGACCAGGCGCGGGCGAGCCGAGGACTACCCCGGTTCATCGGCCGTTACCAGGCTTTCCTTTTCTTCCCGCTGCTCACGCTGGAGGGTCTGAACCTGCACTGGTCCGGGATCCGCGCTGTCCGGCAACCGGGACTGAAGCGGCGAGGGCTGGAAGCCGCACTGCTGTTCACACACTTCGCGGTCTACCTCAGCGCATTGCTGGTAGTCCTGACGCCGGTGCAGGCACTGGCGTTCTTCGCCGTCCACCAAGGACTGTGGGGCGTCTACATGGGATCCATCTTCGCGCCGAACCACAAGGGCATGCCCACACTGACCGGGAAACCCGAACTCGACTTCCTGCGCAAACAGGTGCTGACGTCGCGCAACGTGCGCGGCGGCCGGTTCGTCGACGTCGCGCTGGGCGGACTCAACTACCAGGTCGAACACCACCTGTTCCCGAGCATGCCGTCCCCGCACCTGCGACGGGCACAGCCGATCGTCGAGGCGTACTGCGCCGAGGTGGGCATCCCCTACACCCAGACCGGGCTGATCGACTCCTACCGGCAGGCACTGCGGCACCTGCACGAGGCGGGCTCCCCCATCCGAGGGGATTCACGATCCGGGCAACGTTGACACTCCACACACCGTTGCTTACGTTCGGTGCATGTCACCTCGTCAGTCACTCACACGAAAGAGGCGCTTCCCGGTAACGCGTCCGTGTTGTTTCCGTCGCTGAGTACTCGAACTACCCCGATCGATGAACTCGCGACGAGGAGTACCGATGACAAGTGTCGCCGAAGAGACGTCCGGTGAGTTCCCGCTGGCCCTGCGCGCCGCCATCACCGCCAGCGGGCTGTCGCTGGACCGGATCCAGTACCGGCTCCGGATGCGGGGCATCTCGATCAGTGTGCCGACACTGAGCCATTGGCAGTCGGGCAGGCGCCGGCCGGAACGGCCGGAGTCCCTGCGCGCCCTGGTCGAACTGGAGCAGGTACTGGCGGTCCCGCCGAGGTCGCTGCGCTCACTGCTGGGGCCACCGCGTCCCCGCGGCCGCTACGCACGGCCCGCCCCGTCGTTCCCTGCCGACGGGCTCATCCCGCTGAGCGTGCAGGATCGCGCCGAGGTCGGCGCGCTGGGCGGACTCGAGGCGGTCTTCGTCCGGCAGGTGCTGCGAGCGGAACGGAACGGGCCGGATCGCTGGCCCCTGCACTGGGACATCGATCCGGGACACGTGCCCAACGTCGTCGCCAGCCGTCACTGCGCGACCGGGCGGATCGGTGTCGACCGGCGCGAAGGCGTGCTCAGCGCGGAGCTGCTGTTCGACTCGCCGCTGCGTCACGGTGAGACGATCATCATGGACTACCGGATCGTCTACCCGCCACGGCGTTCGCGGCTCTCCGGTGACGGGTTCGCCCGGCGGTTTCCCGTCACCACGAAGAACTACCTCCTCGATTTGAGCTTCGCCCCCACGCGGACGCCACTGCGCTGTGTGCGGTCGCAGTCGCCGTCCGGGGAGAACGTCACACAGTTCGCCGAGCTGGTCCCGAACGCGACCGGGTCCGCGCATCATGTGGCATTCGACGTCACCGGCCGTATCGGTGTCCGCTGGGAATGGTGAAACGGGGTGCGCCCTGGTCCGGCCGGAGCACACCCCGCTCACAGGCAGGTGGTCAGGGTCCGATGTACAGCGTGCGGTTCGGGGTTCCCGCCCCGGGGTTCTTCACGAGGTTCGGCGTCGCCGCGGCGACCAACGCCTGCTCGACTTGAGCGGCGGTAGCGTTCACGTGGGACGAGAGGTAGAGAACCGCCGCGCCGGCAGCGTGGGGCGCGGCGAACGACGTCCCGTTGCCAGTGTAGGTAGCGGTGTCGTTCGTGTTCCAGGCGGAGGTGATGCCGACGCCAGGAGCGAACAGGTCGACCACCGAACCGTAGTTGGAGAACGAAGCCCGGGTGTCGGTCTTGTCCGCCGCCGCGACCGTAATGGCTTCCTTCACTCGTGCGGGCGAGCTGTTAGCAGCGTTGGTGTTCGAATTCCCGGCCGCGATCGTCCAAGTGACACCGGATTTGACCGAGTTGCGCACGGCGGTATCCAATGCCGTCGACACGCCGCCCCCGAGACTCGCGTTGGCGACCGCGGGCTTCTTGGCGTTCGTGGTGATCCAATTGACGCCTGCGATCACGTTGTCGAGTGTGCCGCTTCCGTTCGAGTCAAGTACGCGTACCGGGTAGAGTTGCGCTCCCTTCGCCACGCCGTACTGCGATCCGGCGATCGTGCCGGCCACGTGCGTACCATGGCCATAGCCGTCGTCGGCGTTCGTGTCGTTGTCAACGAAGTCGTAGCCTGTATGGACACGCCCGCCGAACGTCTGATGCGTGGCACGGATCCCGGTGTCGAGGACGTATACGTTCACGTTCGAGGCTGTGGTGGAATAGGTGTACTTGTTGTCCAGCGGTAGTTTGCGCTGGTCGATTCGGTCAAGCCCCCAGGACGGCGGGTTCTGCTGGGCCTCCTCGGCACGCACGGTCTTGTTCTGCTCGACAAATTTCACCGCGGGGTCGGCCGCGATCTGCCGGGCGTGCCGGGCGTCGACCTTCACCGAAAAACCATCGATTGCCTGGGAGAACACCTTTCCGATCTGCCCGCCGAACCGGCCGGCCAGTTCACCGGCCTTGTTCGCTGTCGCCCCGTTCTTGAGAACCACGATGTAACTGTCCTGAATGGCCCCCGCTTCCCCGGCGCCGACGATGGCACCTTCCGCCGCCTGCGCCGGGATGACGCCGGCGAGCGTGGCGATGACGGCGGCCGCGAGACTCGCTCCGGCCCCTCTGCGCAGTTGTACCTTCACTTTGCTCGCTCCCTGTCGTCGGGCGTACTGGGCTGTTTTCCAGCTTTTCCCGAGACGTTAGGGTTGCCGAGCGAGTCGCGACAGGGCGTCCATTTTCTGAATTTTTCCGTTTTCCGTTTTTCCGGTTTCGACGTGATCGGTCAGCGCTGTGCACCTCCGGGCCTTTGGGCCTGCGGGGTTCGTGAAGTGGTTCTGGGCCGTGGGTGAAGCGACGTCCCGTGGGGGTGATGATGGTGTAACTCCCGTCCTTGTGCGGGATATGCTGCCATCCGGGTTCGTCCTTGACCTTGTGATGGAAGCCGCACCGTCCACCCAGGTTGTCGACACTGGTCTCGCCATTCTTGGCGTGCCAATCGTCGACGTGGTCGATGTCGGCGAACTGAGCCGGACGGTGACACCCCGGGGTTCCGCATTCCCGGTCGCGAACCCGGATGAAGCCGTCGAGATTCGCCGGGGGCCGGTACTTCCGGCGCCCGACCGACAGCAACTGGCCGGTGTCGGGATCGGTGATCAACCGGGTCCAGGTGGAGTTGGGATCGGTGGCGATCTGACGCGCCAGCCATGCGGGGATCGGCCCATACCCCGCCAGCTCGGCGGGCTTCTTGTTCAACCCGGCGAGGGTGAGCAGGTCGACGTAGACGTGGATGTCCGCACGGACGCCTGCGTCACCGTGGCGGGCGGCAAGCAGTCGATCGGCGAACACATCGGCCCGCAGCTGTTCGGTGGTGCGCGTCTCCCCAGGCAGGCGCCGCGCCTTCCTCGCGGCACGGTCGACCGAGGCGTAAATGGCGCCGGCCTGCTCGCCCGGCAGCTTCGCGGTGAGGGTGCTCATGGTCTCGTCGTCGTGATGCAGCCGTATCTGCCGGGTCCGCCGCCGCGCCTTCGAACGCCCCGCGTACCCCTCCGGGTCCACACTCATGACGACCCAGTTCACCGCCCGCCGTAGCGTGCTGGAGTTCTTCCCCGCGACCCGCTGCACGATGATCTCGTCCACCCGCCGCGCCAGCTCGTCGGACAGCACGGACGTCGGTTCGGCGATCTTGGCGGCCTTGAGCTCGTCGATCTCACCGCGCTCCATCGCCGCCAGGGTGCACGGCAACCTTCGCACCAAGGCCTCGGCCAGGGCGAGCTTCTTCTCAGCCTGGTAGGAGGTCATCGACGCGACGAGAGCCAGCTCCGCTGTGGCGGATCTTCGCGAACCGACACAGCGGGAATAGCGGTCAAGGGCACGCATCTGACGCGCCCGCACCCGGGAGATCTCCTTCTCCAGAGCACACGCTTCGGACAAAGCCGCATCGGCACCAGCGGTGTCGAGCGAGGACGGGGGAACGGTTGAACTGGTCACGCGCTCCACGGTACGGCCGAACATGCGTGCGAAACATCACACGAAATGATGAATCGCTCTGGAATCACTGTCCATAAAGGACCAGGTTCACCGCAAACCGTTATCCGGAAAGCGAAATGTCGAATTTTTCTCGGCCAAAAGTGCACCCGATTCCGGGTTTTTCTGCTTAACAGAGCGAAAAGGATGAGCTGAAGTGACGCCGCTGAGCCCTTGAGCGAGTCGTCGGCGTCGGCGCACGGGGACAAGGAACACGCCGGGACCACCCGGAACTCAGAGCCAGTCGTCCGGACGAGGCCAAGGCATGAGAGCCGCCAGAGCGTCGGGTACCGGTTCGGTGACCGTGTAGCGGCCCCGGTGGAACAGCAGCGGACGGGCATCGGAGACGTCGCCGAGCGCGGTGACACGGCCGATGACGACGTAGTGGTCGCCTGCCGTGTGCACCGCTTCCAGCGCACAGTCGATCCAGGTCAGGGCACCGTTCAGCAAGGGAGCACCGGACGGTGCCGGTGTCCAGGGCGCCGCGGCGAACTTGTCGGTGCCGCGGGCACCGAAGACGGCGCTGATCTCCTGTTGTTCCTCGGCCAGCACGTTGACCGCGAAAACCCCGGCCGATTCCAGCACCGGCCACGTACGGGACGTCTTCGCGGGGCAGAACAACACCAGCGGCGGTTCCAGGGACAACGCCGCGAACGACTGACAGGCGAACCCGACCGGCGCGGTCCCGTCGTGACCGGTGATCACGGTGACACCCGTGCAGAAGTGCCCCAGCACCGATCGGAACCGCGCCGCGTCGATCTCGCTCACGGCGGTCATGACGACCCCGGCGGCCTGGCACCGACCGAGAAGTCATGGCCCCACAACGAAACCGCGGTGCTTTCGCGGGCGATCCAGCTTTCGTCGTCGACTTGACGACCCTCGCAGCCGAACTCCACGTCGAAGCCGCCAGGGGTCTTCATGTAGAATGAGAGCATCAAGTCATTGACGTGCCGCCCGAGGGTCGCCGACATCGGCACCTTACGACGGATCGCACGGTCCAGACACAGCCCGACATCGTCGGTGTTCTCGACTTCGACCATGAGGTGAACGATCCCGCTCGGGGTCGGCATCGGCAGAAACGCCAGCGAGTGGTGCCGTGGGTTGCAGCCGAAGAAGCGCAGCCACGCCGGCGCGCCATCGGCGGGACGGCCGACCAGCTGTGGAGGCAGCCTCATCGAGTCACGCAACCGGAAGCCCAGGACGTCGCGGTAGAAGTGCAGCGCGGCGTCGTCATCGTGAGTGGAAAGGACGACATGCCCGAGCCCCTGCTCCCCCGTCACGAAGCGATGCCCGTACGGGCTGACGACCCGCCGATGCTGCAACGCGACGCCGTGGAAGACCTCCAGCTCATTACCCGAAGGATCCACAAAGGACACCAGGCCGTCGACCCGTCGGTCGGCGAGCTGTTCGGGGGTTCCTTCCTTGTAGGGCACCGAATGCGCGTCCAACCGGTCACGGATCTCGTCCAGCTCGCCCGCGTTCGCCACCTCCCAGCCCGCCTGCGCGAGCCGGTCCTTCTCGCCGGGGAAGACGACCAATCGCGCCGGGAAGTCGTCCATCCGCAAATACAGGGCGTCCGGATCGGTGCCGCTGCCTTCGACCATGCCGAGTACCTTGAGCCCGTATTCCCGCCACGCGGCCATGTCCGTGGCCTCGATGCGGAGATAGCCCAGTGAACGGATACCCATCACGCACTCCCCAGGAAGTCGAGGGCGAGCCGGTTGAACTCGTCGAACTTCTCCAGCTGCGCCCAGTGCCCGCAACCGCCGAAGACGTGCAGCTGCGCGCGCGGGATCGTCTTGAGCGCGAGCAGCGCGCCGTCGAGCGGGTTGACCCGGTCCTCACGGCCCCAGATCAGCAGGACCCGCTGCCGCAGCCGATGCGCGTCCCGCCAGAGCATGCCCTCCTCATAGGAGTCCGGCAGCATGAACGACTTGCCCATCGCCCGCATCGCGGCCAGCGACTCCGGGGTGCTCGCGGCGGCGAGCCGTTCGTCGACCAGCTCGTCGGTGATGAGCGCCTGGTCGTGCACCATGATCCGCAGGAACGCCTCGAGGTTCTCGCGCGTAGGAGCACCACCGAACCGCGAGAGGTTCTTGACTCCCTCGGTCGGGTCGGGTGCGAACACGTTGACGCTCAGCCCGCCCGGCCCCATCAGCACGAGCCGCCCTGCACGCTTCGGATGGCTCAGCGCGAGCCGCACCGCGGCGCCGCCGCCGAGCGAGTTGCCGACGAAATGCGCCCGTTCGATGCCGAGCGCGTCCATCAGCCCGGTGACGGCGTCGGCACTGTGCCGGAAGTACTGCGGATGCTCGGTGGGTTTGTCGGACCGCCCGAACCCGGGCTGGTCGACGGCGAGCACCCGGTACGATTTGGCGAACACCGGGAGGTTGCGGCCGAAGTTGCTCCATGCCGACGCGCCGGGGCCGCCGCCGTGCAAGAAGATCACCGTCTCCGGATGCTCCGCCCCGGCCTCGTGGTAGTGCAGCTTCAGCCCGCCCGGGGTCTCGACGTACTTGCCCTCCATCACACCATCGCATTCTCGACGGGCAGCCCGAAGGCGCCGGTGCCGAACATGACGTACGCGCGCTCGGCGTCGTTGGCCGCGTGCACACGACCCGCGTGCGCGTCGCGCCAGAATCGCTGGATCGGCGTACCTGCCTGCAACGCCCGCCCACCGGAGTTCTCGAAGAGGCGGTCGATCGCCGAGATGGCGCGCTCGGTGCCGCGGACCTGGTCCCGGCGCACGCGCAGCCGCGTGCTGAACGGGAGCTTCTCGCCACGACAGGCGAGCTGGTACAGCTCGTCGATGTTGTGCGTCAGCTGGAGCCAAGCGGCGTCGATCTCACTGCCCGCCTCGGCGATCCGCACTTTGGCGAAGGGGTCCTCTTTGGACTGTTCACCGGCGTACGCCGCCCGCACTCGCTTGCCCTGGTGCTCGACGTGCGCGTCGTAGGCGCCCTGGGCCATCCCGATGATCGGCGCGGTGATGGTGCTCGGATGCACCGAACCGTACGGAAGCTTGTACAACGGTCCCGGATTGACGTCCTGCCCGGGCGTCTTGCACTTCGACGTCGCCATGAAACTCAGCGCGCGGTGCTGCGGGATGAAGACGTCCTCCACGACGATGTCGTTGGAACCCGTGCCCCGCAGGCCGACCGTGTCCCAGACGTCCACAATGGAGTAGTCCGAGATCGGCAGCAGGTAGGTGCAGAAGTCGACCGGCTTGCCATCGGCGAAGGCGGGCCCGCCGAGCAGTACCCACGTGCAGTGGTCGCAGCCGGAGGAGAAGCTCCAGCGGCCGGTGAGCCGGTAGCCGCCGTCCACCACGGTCGCCTTGCCCATCGGCGCGTAGGAGGACGAGATCCGGACGTCCGTGTCGGCGCCCCAGACGTCTTCCTGCGCCTTCCCGTCGAACAAGGCGACGTGCCACGGGTGCACACCGAGGATCGAAGCGACCCATCCGGTGGACCCGCACGCGCTCGCGATCAGCTTCACCGCGGTGTAGAAGCTCACCGGGTCGGCCTCGACGCCGCCGTACCGCTTCGGCTGCAACAGCTTGAAGAATCCGGTCTCCTGCAAGGCTTTGACCGACTCCTCGGGCACGCGGCGCGCGTCCTCGGCTTCCTGCGCCCGCTCCCGCAGGACCGGGAGCAGCTCACGGACCCCGGCGATCACCTCGTGGGCGGTCTGCTCGCTCATGCACTGTCCCTCTCTCGTGTTCAACCGAACCCAAGACTAGAACACGTTCTCGTTTTTGTCGAGAACTCCCTGGGCAAGAGCACTGTTGATTCCCGCCCGGCGCCCGGAAAACACGCAGTCGGCGAGCGAGAGACCGCTCACATAGGACCTAGAACAGATTCCCACCGCGGTACGGCCGGCCGCGTACAGCCCGGGCACGGCACGTCCGTCCACACCGCGCACCGCGCCGGTGCCCTCGTCGACCGCCAATCCGCCGAGCGTCAGCATCGGGCACGGGTAGCCGAGGTTGGGTTTGATGGAGACGTCGATGAGCGAGTACGGCGGCGCGTCCAGGGGCCGGGCGAACTCGGCCGGTTTCCCCGTCGGGTCGGGCCCCGTGCGGTAGGCCTCGACGGTGGCTTGCAGACCGTCCGGGTCGACACCGGCCTTACGAGCGACATCGAGGAGAGTGGTCCCGGTGACCCGGCCGCGACGCAACAGGTAGCGAAGTTGCAGCCATTGGAACCACTGGCTCTGCGAGCGCCCGTCGCGCCGCGCCTCGGCCACGATCTTCTCGTCCACCAGCAGCCAGCCGCGGCCGCCGTGCGCGGCGATCATCCGCTCGCCGATCGCCGCGCCGTACCGCGACTCGTCGATGATCCGCCCGCCGTCGGCGTCGACGAGGATCCCGCCGAGGAAGGCCGCGGGCGGAGACAGGAACCGCCACGCGGAGATCCGGTCCAGCCCGGCGGTCGTGGCACCGGCCTCGACACCCAGCCGGATACCCGACCCGTCGTCCGCCGACGTCCCGAGCGCGAGCCCGCCCCGGTAGTCCGGCGCGTGTTCGCGCACCATCTCCCGGTTCGCGATGAACCCACCCGCCGCGAGAATCACCCCGCGACGCGCGGAAATCCGCAGTTCGCGCCCGTATCGCCGTTCCAGGCGAGCAGCGCGGCGATGCAGCGCCTTACGCAGCGCGGGCACGTAGATCCCGGGCTTCGCGGCGTAACGCGCGAGGCGTCGATGTGTCGAGCGGACCCACGCGGGCGCGTCGCGCAGCGTGTCGACGACGACGCCGGTGACCGCGCCCTGGTCGTCGACCGTCAATGTCCTGGCGTGCGCCTGCGGGAGAACGCGCACGCCACGGCGTCGTACCGCGGCGGCGAGCCGGGCGAACAGGAGCTTTCCGGACGTACCGGGGCCTTTGACCCGATGCCCGCGTGGCGCCGGTTTCGCGACGTCGCGGAATACTCCGGCGGCCTCGCTGCCGGAGTAGTAGAGGTAGTGGTCGTCGGAGGGGTAGGACGTCTTGTACGGGCAAAGGCTGCCCTCGAACGGGACGCCGTTGTCCTCCAGCCAAGTGATCATGTCCGGGCTCGACGCACAGAATCGCCGCAAGGTCTCCTCGGAGACGACGCCATCGGTCTCCAGGCGCAGGTAATCGAGCATCGCGTCGGGCGTATCTTCGATCCCCGCGTCGAGTTGCTGCGCCGTCCCGCCCCCGGCGTAGACGACACCACCGCTCACCACGCTCGCGCCGCCCCCGGAGAACCGGTCGAGCACGAGCACGTCGGCGCCGGCGTCGGCGGCTTCGATCGCCGCGCACGCGCCTGCCGCACCGAACCCCACGATCACCACGTCCGCGACGAGTTCGTCCATGGCGACCACCCTAGAACTGAAACACGTTCTCGTCTATGGTGACGAGGATAGCTCCGAGCAGGCCAATAGTCCGATGGAACACGTTCCAGGTGAGGTGGGATGGAAAACCAGTTCGACGTGGTTGTGGTCGGCAGCGGGGCCGCCGGGATGACCGCAGCCCTCGCCGCGGCCCACCTCGGCCTCGACGTCGTCGTCGTAGAGAAAGCTTCCCGCTACGGCGGTTCGACCGCACGCTCCGGCGGAGGTGTCTGGATCCCGGGCAACCACGCGCTGCGGGCCGCCGGGATCGACGAACCGCCGGAACACGCCCGCGAATACCTGTCGTCGATCGTCGGCGACGTCGTCCCGGCCGAACGCCGCGAGGCCTATCTCGCACGTGGTCCCGAAGTGCTCCAGTTCGTCTGCGAGCACTCGCCCTTACGTTTTCGCTGGGTACGCGACTACAGCGACTACCACCCCGAAGCACCGGGCGGACGCTCCGGTGGTCGCTCGGTCGAGCCCGCCGCGCTCGATGGCCGGGTGCTCGGTCCCGAACTCGCGAATCTCGAAGCGCCGTACAGCGCGCCCCCGCTCGGCGTCCCGCTCACCCAGGCGGACTACCGCTGGCTGAGCCTCATCGCCCGGCACCCGCGCGGCATCCTGCGGCTGTTCGGGCTGGGGATGCGATGGCTTGCCGGACGCGTCCGCGGACAGCGCCAGCTCGTGATGGGCCAGGCACTGGCCGCCGGACTGCGGGCGGGACTGCAACGCGCGAACGTCGGGGTCTGGCTCGACACCCCGCTGCTCGACCTGCGCACCGAAGGCGACAAGGTCACCGGCGTGCTCGTTCGTCGCGACGGCGTCGAGACGCTGTTGCACGCGCGACGCGGCGTGATCCTGGCCTGCGGCGGGTTCGAGCACAACGAAGAGATGCGGACGAAATACCAGCGGGCGCCGATCGGAACGGACTGGACGGTCGGCGCCAAGGCCAACACCGGCGACGGCATCACCGCCGGGCTGAAGCTCGGCGCGGCGCTCGACCTGATGGACGACGCGTGGTGGGGCCCGTCGATGCCGCTCACCGGTGGCCCGTGGTTCGCGCTCGCCGAGCGCTCGCGGCCGGGGTGCCTCATGGTCAACGCCAGGGGCGAGCGGTTCGTCAACGAGTCCGCGCCCTACGTCGAGGCCGTGCACGCGATGTACGGCGAAGGTGACGGGCCCGGCAAGCACATCCCGACCTGGCTGGTGTTCGACCAGCGCTACCGCGACCGGTACATGTTCACCGGGCTCGGCCCGCGGCAGCCACTGCCGGGGCGGTGGTTCAAGGCCGGGATCGCGGCGAAGGCCCCGACACTGGCCGAGCTGGCCGAACGCATCGACGTCCCGGCCGAGGCGCTGACCTCGACGGTGTCGCGGTTCAACGGCTTCGCGCGGCGCGGCGTCGACGAAGACTTCCATCGCGGGCGCAGCGCGTATGACCACTACTACGGCGACCCGCGCAACCGGCCCAACCCGAGCCTCGGGCCGTTGGACCGAGCACCGTACTACGCGGTGAAGATCGTGCCCGGTGACCTCGGCACCAAGGGCGGCCTGCTCACCGACGAGCACGCCCGCGTCCTGCGCGAGGACGGCTCGGTCATCGCCGGGCTGTACGCGGCGGGCAACACGAGCGCCGCGGTGATGGGCCGCACCTACGCCGGGCCCGGCGCGACGATCGGGCCCGCCATGGTGTTCGGCTACCTTGCGGCCGAGCGGCTGGCACACGAAGATCAGAGGAGCATGGAGGGCCGATGAACTTACCATTGCGCAGCTGTTTGTCGGGCCGACCGGCAGTGCCTATGCGGGGCACCCGCGCCCGAGGGAGTGTCCCGCAGGACACGGAGGTTGAGCGATGACACAGGCACCCAGGTCAGGCGGCGAATCCGTCCGCACGATCGACGCCGGGGCACCGCCGGCGCGGTTCGCCCGCGGCTGGCACTGCCTGGGCCTTGCCGAGAGCTTCCGCGACGGGAAACCGCACGCCATCTCGGCTTTCGGTGAGAAGCTCGTCGTGTTCGCCGACTCGTCGGGCAAGCTGAACGTGCTGGACGGCTACTGCAGGCACATGGGCGGCGACCTCACCCAGGGCACGGTCAAGGGTGACGAGATCGCCTGCCCGTTCCACGACTGGCGCTGGAACGGCAAGGGCAAGTGCGTGGCGATCCCCTACGCCAAGCGGGTTCCGCTGCGGGCACGGACCCGGTCCTGGCTGGTGATGGAGGAAAACCAGCAACTGTTCGTCTGGAACGACCCGGAGGGCAACCCGCCGCCCGACGACGTCGTGATCCCGCGGGTCGAGGGCGCGTTCAGCGACGAGTGGAGCAACTGGTCGTGGGACTCGATCCTCATCGAGAACGCGAACTGCCGCGAGATCATCGACAACGTCGTGGACATGGCGCACTTCTTCTACATCCACTACGCCTTCCCGACGTACTTCAAGAACATCTTCGAGGGCCACATCGCCACCCAGTACCTCAACACCAAGGGCCGCCCGGACAAAGGCATGGCGTCCAACTACGGCGGCGAGGAGAACCTGCTGCGCTCGGAGGCGTCCTACTTCGGGCCGTCGTACATGATCAACACGCTGCTCAACACGTTCCAGGGCTTCGAGATCGAGAACGTGCTGATCAACTGCCACTACCCGGTGACGGCGAGCTCCTTCGTGCTCCAATGGGGCGTGATGGTGAAGAAGATGCCCGGGATCTCCGACGAGCACGCCGACAAGATCGCCGAGAAGCTGGCCAAGGGCATCGGCGTCGGGTTCCTGCAGGACGTCGAGATCTGGAAGAACAAGACCCCGATCGACAATCCCCTGCTGTGCGAGGAGGACGGCCCGGTCTACCAGCTGCGGCGCTGGTACGAGCAGTTCTATGTCGACGCGGCCGACGTCACCGAGGACATGACGCGGCGATTCGAGTTCGAAGTGGACACCACAAGGGCCAACGAGGTGTGGGCCGCCGAGGTCGCCGAGAACCTCGCCAAGCAGCGCGCCGAGGAAGAGGCGGGCGTGTGAAGGCCGAGACCGTCGAGTTCCTGACCGCCGGGCTGCGGCCGCACGAATGCCGCAGCTGCGGGACGTGTGTGCTGGTCAAGAAGAACAGCATCCAGCACACCAGCATCCAGTGGACCACCGACGCCGGGCGCAGCTGCCCGGTGTTCGCCGAACAGGCGGCGAGTGGTGCGCAGACGGCGCTGCTCGACAGCTGTTCGCGGCTGTCGGAGAGCATCGACGACGCGGTGCGGGACGGAACTCTGGCGGTCTCCGATGGCTGAGCGTTATACGGTGACTGTCGCCGACGTCGTCACCGAGACGGCGGACGCGCGGTCGATCGTCTTCGAGATCCCCGCCGAGCACGCGAACGCTTTCGCCTACACCGCGGGGCAGTTCCTCACCCTGCGGATCCCGAGCGAACGGACCGGGTCGGTGGCGCGATGCTATTCGCTGTCCAGCGCGCCACACGAGAACCGGGTCCAGGTGACGGTGAAGCGCACGGCAGAGGGCTACGGCTCGAACTGGGTGTGCGACGAACTCCGGCCCGGGATGCGGATCGAGGTGCTCGCGCCGTCCGGGATCTTCTCCCCCGGTTCGCTCGACGAGGATTTCCTGTTGTTCGCCGGGGGCAGCGGGATCACCCCGGTGATCTCGATCCTGAAAACGGCGCTGGAACACGGCTCCGGCCGGGTCGTGCTCGTGTACGCCAACCGGGACGAGCGGTCGGTGATCTTCGCGCACGAGCTGGCGGGTCTGGCCGCGCGGTACGCGGATCGGCTGACGGTGCTGCACTGGCTGGAGAGCGTTCAGGGACTCCCCACGGCGGACCAGCTCCGTTCCCTGGTCGCGCCATACCGTTCGCACGAGGCGTTTCTCTGTGGACCGGCGCCGTTCATGGACGCGGCACGGCAGGCACTGTCCGCATTGGACGTTCCCCGCAACCGGGTGCACGTGGAGAAGTTCAGCTCCCTCGCGGGAAATCCCTTCGAGGTCACCGAACCCGAGCCCGCCCCCGCCGACGCCTCGGACGACTCCGACGAGCCCGCCCGGTTGACCGTCACCCTCGACGGCGAGACCCGCGAGATGAGCTGGCCTCGCCGCCGGAAGCTGCTGGACCACCTGCTGGAGCAGGGGCTCGACGCGCCGTACTCGTGCCGGGAGGGCCAGTGCAGCGCCTGTGCGTGCCGTCTGGTGTCAGGCGAGGTGAAGATGCTCGAGAACCAGGTACTCGACGCCGACGACATCGCGGACGGCATCGTGCTGGGATGCCAGTCACTGCCGCTCACCGACGAGGTCGAGATCAGTTACGAATAGCCATGAGGCCGAACCCGGTCGGTTGGTATCCACTAGCGCTGTAGGGAGTCACGCGTGCCCATCGATCCCGCTGTCGCCATCGGCGCCGATCTCGGCGAAGTCGGCTTCGCCTGGACGTCGTCGGACGTGCTGCTGTACCACCTCGCGCTCGGTGCCGGCGCGGATCCCGTGGACGAACGGGAACTGCGCTACGCCACCGAGCGCGAGCTGCGGGTGATCCCGACGTTCGCCACCGTCGCGGCGAACCTGCGGGTGTTCGACCCGCCCGCGGTGTCGTTCCCCGGCGTCGAGATCGACCTGGCGAAGGTGTTGCACGGCAAGCAGGAGATCGAGCTGCACCGCCCGATCCCGGTCGAGGGCAAGGCGGTCGCGCGCTCGCGGATCGCCGACGTCTTCGACAAGGGCAAGGCGGCCGTCGTGGTCCAGGAGACGACGGTGACCGGCGAGGACGGAAGTCCACTGTGGACGGCGAGGTCGAGCATCTTCGCCCGCGGCGAAGGCGGTTTCGGCGGCGAGCGTGGGCCGTCCGACCGCGTGGAGTGGCCCGGCCGGGAACCGGACGCCGTCCTCGACACACCGACGTTGCCGCAGCAGGCGCTGCTGTACCGGCTCTGCGGCGACCGCAACCCCCTGCATTCCGACCCGGGGTTCGCCCGCGCCGCCGGCTTCGACCGGCCGATCCTGCACGGGCTGTGCACTTACGGCGTGGTGGCGAAGACCGTGATCGACGCCTTCCTCGACGGCGATCCCGGCCGGGTCCGGTCCTTCGGCACGAAGTTCGCCGGCGTGGTGTTCCCCGGCGAGACGTTGCGTACCCGGGTGTGGCGCGAGGACGACCGCCTGCTGGTCACCACCACCGCGCCGGAACGTGACGACGCGCCGGTGCTGGCGGACACGGTGCTGGTCCCGAACCCGGCGTGACGTCTCAGCGTGCTGCCGCGGGCTCGGGCGAGGGCAGGGTTTCGCCGGTCTCCAGCAACGTCTTGAGGCTCGACAGCAGGTGCGGCCAGCCACCGCTGACCGCCGACAGGACGATGCTGTCCGGTTCGAAGTCGTCGTGCACGACGGTGAGCTTGACCAGCGACCCCTGCTGTTCGAGCGTGAAGGTCACCTTGGACCGCGGTTCGGCGGCGGCCTTGGCACGGAACTCCTCGCCCAGCCCGTGGGTTTCGGCGTGCTCCTTGGTGAAGGTGTGCCAGCGGTAGGACAGCTTGGTGTACGGCTCGGCCTCGAGGACGACCTGCTCGGGGTCGGCGATCGTGAACTCCGGCTCGACCCACGCCATCGTCGACCCGGGCTTCCAATCGGTCTCGAACGCGGGACCCCAGTACCGGCGGGTGAACGCGGGATCGGTCAGCGCCTGCCACAGCTTCTCGGGCGTCGTGGCGATGTAGCTCGTGTAGACGAATTCGGGCTTGCTCATCGATTCTCCTTCGAGTGCCTTCTTCAGATCGGCGAGAGCGTCCACTCGCGCCTGGTGGTAGCGGTTGATCCACCGCTCGGCGAGGGCGTTGATCGGCTCGGCGTTGAGGTAGTGCAGCTTTTCCCGGCCCCGCCACACGGTGGTCACGAGGTTCGCCGCCTCGAGCACGGCCAGGTGTTTGCTGACCGACTGACGTGCCATCGCCAGCCCCGCGCACAGTTCGCGCAGCGTCTGGCCGTTGTGGGCGTTCAGGCTGTCCAGCAGCGCGCGGCGGCTGCCGTCGGCCAGCGCCTTGAACACCTCGTCCATCCGTCACCTCACATAGGCAGCCAATCGGCTGCCTGAACTATAGGCAGCCATCTGGCTGCATGTCAACCGAAGCTTGAACCTCCCCCTACGTGAGGTCTTATCGTGGTCCTCATGAGGGGAACCGGGGGCACTGACCAGCGGCGATGGAGTGTCGGCGCGCTGGCGAAGGCCACCGGCACGACCGTGCGCACGCTGCACCACTACGACGAACTGGGCTTGTTGCGGCCCAGCGAACGCACCCGATCCGGACATCGCCGGTACACCGAAGGAGACCTCCACCGGCTGTACCAGATCCGGCTGCTCCGGCAGCTCGGCATGTCGCTGGAGGAGATCGGCGGCGTACTGGCCGACCCCAGCGCCCTGCGTGACGTGCTCGACCGCCGTCTCGACGAGATCGACGACGAGGTCTGGCGACTGAACGCACTCGGCCGCCAGATCCGCGGCCTGCTGGAGCAGCTGGACGACGCGCGGCTGTGCCCGGACACCGGCGAACTGCTCACCCTGCTGGGCCGCACCAGCCTTTTCGACGGGTACATCACCCGGGAACAACGCGACCTGCTGGACGAACGCGCCGGCGAACTCGGCGACGACGGCCGGAAATGGCTCGACACGGAATGGCCGCAGGTGCTGACGAAACTCGCGGAACATTGCCGCGCCGGCGACCCGGTGGATTCGCCTGAAGTGGTGCGGACATTGCGGCGGCTGTTCGTGGTACTGGACATGTACACCGGTGGCGATTCCGGCCTCAAGGACTCGGTCGCCCGGTTCTTCCGGGAGCAGGGGCTCGGTGTACTGCAAGACGTGGCGCCCGAAGATTTCGCGCTCGGTGACGAGTTGTGGGATTACGTGGCGAAAGCCTACGCGGCGGCGTTGTCCGCCGGATGAAAACGGACGGGAAACCGTCCGCACATCGAGGGGAATGAAAATGTTCCGAAGATTGCTGCTGCTCTTTTCCGTTCTGTTCCTGGCGAGCAGCGGGGTCGCACACGCGGCCGATCGGCTCGTCCCGCGGCTTCCGGCGCCGACCGGCCCGCACGCGGTCGGCGTCGCCGACCTGCACCTGGTCGACCCTGCTCTGCCGGACCCTGGCAGCCCGACCGGCACCCGCGAAGTGATGGTGTCGGTGTTCTACCCGGCCGAGGAGGTCCGCGGCCATCCGGTCGCGCCACAGATGACACGCCAGGCCGCGGCGTGGTTCGCCACCACGGACACGGTGTTCCTGCACCCGGAGCTTTCGTCCACAAAGGACAAGGTGGACTGGGCGGCCACGCTGACGCACGCACACACCGGCGCTCCCGCGCTACCGGGCCGCCACCCGGTGCTCCTCTACAGCCCGGGTTTCGGGGATCCACGCACGCTCGGTACCGGCGTCGCCGAGGAACTGGCCAGCCGCGGTTTCGTCGTGGTGACCCTCGACCATCCCGGCGAAACGAGCATCGTCGAGTTCCCCGGCGGAAGGACGCGGACGATTCTCGAGTTGAACGGCCACAATCCCGGCACTGAGCCCGCGGCCTTCCGCACGATGATCGCGACCCGGCTCGCTGATACCCGGCTCGTACTGGACAACCTGGAGACCCTCGCCGCGGGCGGGAATCCGGACGCCGAACACCGTGCGCTGCCGAAGAACCTGGGCCGTTCCCTCGATCCGCGCAGGATCGGGATGTACGGGCATTCGGCGGGCGGGACGACCGCAGCCGAGGCCCTGCACGAGGACCAGCGGATCGACGCGGCGGTCAACCTGGAAGGTTTCCTCGACTATCTCCCGGATCGGCCGGGGCAGGCCGGTGAACTGCTGCCGGTCGTCCGCGACGGCGTCGACCGTCCCCTGCTGTTGTGGGGCACCGACGGCTACCGCACCGAACGCTACGACCGCGCGTGGTCGGCCATGCTCGCCCGCTCGCCGGAATGGACGTGCCGTCGCCAGCTCGGCGACGCCACGCACTGGGTGTTCACCGACTTCGCCGCCATCGCACCGCAACTGCAGGCAGCGGGCCTGATGACCGCCGCGCAACGGAAGTCGCTCATCGGCGCGATCGACCCGGCGGTGTCGGTACCGGCGGTGCGTGACGGCGTCCGGTCGTTCTTCGCCAGGAACCTGCGACGCTGACGGCCTGCCGTGAGTGCCGGGCGTCCACACCCTGGTCGCCCGGCACCGGCCCCGCCGCCGCCGGTTACGGTGGTGACAGGGCAACGACAGCAGGACGGACGACAGATGCCAGACGAGCAGGACTTCTTCGTGGTGCGCGGCCAGGTCGAATCCGGCGACAAGCGGGGCCGGGAGCTGGGCTTCCCCACCGCCAACATCGCGCTGCGCGATCAGGACGGCGCGGTCGGCGACGGCGTGTGGGCGGGCTGGGCCGAACGCGCCGACGGCACCCGCGTCGCCGCCGCCGTCTCCGTGGGCCGCCGCCCGACCTACTACGGCGCCGACGGCTACCGGCTGCTGGAGGCCCATCTGCTGGACTTCGCCGGCGACCTGTACGACGAGGTGCTGACCGTCTGGCTCGGCAAGCACCTGCGTGACCAGAAGGCGTACTCCTCCGCCGAAGAGCTGATCACGGCGTTGAAGAACGACGTCATCGCGGCCGCGGCCTGGACGGCCGACAACCCGGCGACGAATCTGCCCGACCCGGGCGACCCCAAGCCCGGCGAGGTCCGCAGGCTCCCCCGCGCCTAGTCCGAACAGCGGTCAGCCGGCGTCCTCGACGATTCCCCGTGCCTGACGCCGTTCCCGGTCCCAGCCGTCCGGCCAGACCGTGCTCGCGTCCGCTCTCGCCCCGGCCAGCACCGCGCGGTCGAGCCGCGCATCGGTCAGGTCCGCGCCACGAAGGTCCGCCGCACCGAGGTCCGCACCGCTGAGATCGGCGTGCCGCAGGTTCGCGCCCCGCAGGTGCGCCCGGCCGAGGTTCGCCTCGACGAGGTGGGCGCGTTCGAGATACGACCGGCGGAGATCGGCGGCGGTCAGGTCCGCGTGTTCCAGGTGTATCCCGGCGAGCACGGCGCGCGCGAGGTTGCTGTAGCGGAGCTGGGCGCCGCCGAGCCGGGAATCGCGGAGCGCCACGCTGCGCAGGTCGACCCGGGAAAGGAACACGACCGGCTGGTTCCACGAGGCCGGACGGCGGCCGAGCACGCCCATGGCGACCTGGATGTCGGGCGCCCGGACGCGCATCCAGGGCAGCTGCTCGTCCACCTCCTCGGTGGGATGGGCCGGCCCGTCGGGAGAACCGGCGGGCCAGGGACTGTGGTTGCGGACGAACGCGCCCAGCATGAACTGGATCGTGTCGCGGTCCGCCGGGGAGTTCCGCGCGATGCGTTCCAGCGCGTAGAGCCCGCCGATGCGCACGTCCTGGTTGTCGCTCCCGATCTGGTCCACGGCGCGGGTGAACCGTTCGGTGAGCTGCCCTTCCCTGTTGACGTGGACCTGCCGCCAGGTCGCCCCGGCGCCCGCGACGACGAGCAGCCCGGCGGTGAGCTGCAAGAGGGTCGACCGGACGCCGTTCTGCAGCTGCGACTGCTCCTGCCGCAGCCGTATCCGTGTCTCCGCGGCGGGGACCGCACCGAGGTCCGCGTCGCTCAACGGCGGGAACAGCAGTCCCGGAACCCAGGCCAGGCTGACGAGCACGACGCCGAGAAACAGCACCGCGCCGGCCACCACGCCCCACAGCACTTTTCGCGTCACAGGGCGGCGATGAGCATGTAGCCCATACCCAGGCCCATCACGCCCCGGCACACCGCTCGCGAGGTGCGGCCCTCGACGTCGCCGGGCCGCAGGGCGCGGATGGCCGTGAGGACGGCGTCCACCACGAAGTACGCGGCGGCCGCCGCCAGGACCGGCCACGCCCCGCCCACCGAGAGGTCCATTGTGGACATATTGAGCCACGGACCGTGCGTGCCGGAGCCGTGCGGCATCGCGGTCACCAGGTAGAGCATCACGACGGCGGACAGCGCGTGGTGCCCACAGGCCGGATGTTCGTGGCCGCCACCGGCGTGCTCGCGCCGGTCACGCCACCAGGCGAGGCCGAACCAGCCCGTGACGAGCACGAGCACCGCCTGCCAGCCCGCGGCCGGGATCGGCCCGCCGACCGGGGAGAACATGGCGATCATCGCGACGATGAACAACAGCTCGGCCAGATCGCCGTTGCGGACCGTCCGGCCGAGCCGGACGTAGTCGAGCCGGGTGAGACGCAGCACGCAGGGCAGGACCAGCACGACGAAGATCCCGGTCAGGATCCAGTCCACCGCGACGAGGCCGTGCACGCGGTCCGCCTAGCCGGTTCCGGTGGCACGGCTCGTGCCGGCTCGCGGGTTCCGTCCGGGCATGCCAACCTCGCCGTGTGTCGCGGAGTGATCCGCTCCACCGTGACACCGGCCGCCTCCCGGCACCAGCCGTCATTGTGGTGAAACCGTTGGCCCACCCGATGGACGACCGGAAACACGAACCGGATATGCGTCCCGGCTAATCTCCCGTCAGGACGAGCCCGCTCGTCGGGACGCCGGTGCCCGCGGTCACCAGCACTCGCGCGGCGCCGGGGACCTGGTTGACCGCGCTGCCGCGCACCTGCCGCACCCCCTCGGCGATGCCGTTCATGCCGTGGATGTATGCCTCGCCGAGCTGGCCGCCGTGCGGGTTGAGCGGGAGCTTCCCGTCCAGTTCCAGTGCGCCGTCCGCGATGAAGTCCTTCGCCTCACCACGCCCGCAGAAGCCGAGTTCTTCCAGCTGCATCAGCACATACGGGGTGAAGTGGTCGTACAGCACCGCAACGTCCACATCGGACGGCCCGAGTCCGGACTGGGCCCACAGCTGCCTGCCGACGACGCCCATTTCGGGCAGCGCGGCGAGGTCGTCGCGGTAGTAGCTGGTCATCACGTACTGGTCCGGTCCGCTGCCCTGCGCGGCCGCCGAGATCACCGCGACCGGGTGTGGCAGGTCGCGGGCCCGCTCGACGCTGGTGATCACCAGCGCGACGCCGCCGTCGCTCTCCTGGCAGCAGTCGAGCAGGTGCAGCGGTTCGGCCACCCAGCGGGAGGCCTGGTGCTCTTCGAGCGTGATCGGGCGGCCGTGGAACCACGCCTTCGGGTTCGTCGCCGCGTGCTTGCGGTCGAGCACCGCGATCCGGCCGAAGTCCTCGCTCGTGGCGCCGTAGTCGTGCAGATAGCGGCGGGCGACCATGGCAACGGTCGCGGCGGGCGTCGCGATGCCCATCGGGTAGTGGAATGCGTTGTCCACACCGGACGAATTGACCTGCCCCGCGGCCGCGGACGACACCTGCCCGAACCGGTGCCCGGAGCGTTCGTTGAAGGCGCGGTAGGCGACCACGACGTCCGCGACGCCGGTCGCGACGGCCATCGCCGCCTGCTGCACGGTCGCCGCCGCGGCCCCGCCGCCGTAGTGGATCCGGCTGAAGAAGCTCAGTTCCGGGATGCCGAGTTCGCGGGCCACCGCGATTTCGCTGTTGCCGTCCATGGTGAACGACACCAGGCCGTCCACATCGGACGGACCGAGCCCGGCGTCGGCGAGGGCGTGCGAGACGCATTCGGCGGCGAGGCGGAGTTCGCTGCGGCCGGAGTCCTTGGAGAACTCGGTCGCGCCGATCCCGGCGATGGCGGCCTTTCCGGAAAGGGTCACGACGCACCGCCCGGCATGGTCAGTTCCACGGTTCCCGTCACATGTTCACCCAGACTGTCCACAGCGGACACCGAGAGCACGACGTCCGCGCCGTCGCGTTCGATCACCCGCCCGGTGAAGGTCAGCGTGTCGTAGGCGTAGCACGGTACTCCGAGGCGGATCTTGATCGAGCGCACGAATGCCTCCGGCCCGGCCCAGTCCGTGACGAAACGCTGCACAAGACCGGTGTCGGTGAGGATGTTGAGGAAGATGTCCTTGGAGCCCCTGGCGACCGCCGAATCGCGATCGTGGTGAACGTCCTGGAAGTCCCGGGTGGCGAGCGCGGTGCTCACCACAAAAGTCGGCGTCGCCTCGATCGTCAGCGGCGGAAGTTCGGTACCGACCGCACAGTCCACAGTCATCGCGCCACCTTCCACGCGGGCAACGTCAGCTCGTCGTCGACCCGGACGAACGCGGCCTCGACCGGGAGTCCGATGTGGACCTCATCCGGCGAGGCGTCGAGCAGTTCGGCCATCACACGGACGCCCTCCTCGAGTTCCACGAGCGCCACGACGAACGGGAGTTCCTTACCGGGCACCGGTGGATGATGGTGCACGACGTAGCTGTACACCGTCCCCCGTCCACATGCGACGACGTAGTCCGGCACGGTGTCAAGCGAGCCGTCCGGCGGCATCGGGCCGGGCGGATGACGCAGCGTCTCGCCCCAGCGCTGGATCCGCAGCTCGCCCGCTTTCAGGCCCTCCCAGAAGAACTCGGTGTCCTTGCTGATCACCGGACGCAGTACCGGTGCCTTGACAGCAGGGGCCGGTGCGGCGCCGGGCGGGCGGAACTTGAGCACGCGGAACACCATGTCCGCCACGGCTTCCTCGCCGACGTACCAGGTGGTCCGGGTGGTGACGAACCAGCCTTCGCCGAGCGCCGTGCGCTTCGGGCCGACGACGTTCTCCAGCTTCGTCGTGGCAGCCACGTGTTCGCCGTGCCGCAGATAACGGTGGTAGGTCTGCTCGGAGTTCGTCGCCACCACCGAGGTGAACCCGGCCTGGTCGAGCACCTCCATCATGGCACCGAGCGGATCGTCGGCCGCGCGGGTTCCGTGCAGTCCGTTCATCGTCCACACCTGCGCCATCGCGGGCGGCGCCACGAGTCCCTTGTGGACACTGTCGGCGGCGAAGCCCGGGTCCGTGTACACCGGGTTGTGATCGCCGAGTGCTTCGACCCAGTTGTTCACCATCGCCTGGTTGACCGCGTCACGCGCGAGCCGTGGTGAGGATTCCCCTTGTGCGGCAATGCGTTCGGCCGCGTCCTGGACACTCATGCGATGGCCTCGCTTCGCGAGACGATGTTCGATTCTTTTTGGCGCATGATATCCATGATTCGCTCGCAAGCTTCGCTCATCGCGGCACCCTCGGCAGTCCGAGACCGGTGGTGGCGATCAGCTCGCGCTGGATCTCGCTGACCCCGCCGCCGAACGTCAGCACCAGGTTCCGCTTGGCGAGGACGTCCAGGAACTCCGCCAGTTCCGCCGTCTCCGGCTCGGCCGGATCACCATGGCGTGCCACGATCTCCTCCAGTCTCCTGCCGATCCGCTGGATCCGTTCCGAGCCGAACACCTTCGTCGCCGACGCGTCCGCCACGGCGACCGGCGCGCTCGCCGACGACACCGCCACCTGCCAGTTCAGCAGTTCGTTCACCCGCGCGGTGGCCAGCGACTCGGCCAGCACCGCCCGGACGTCGGGCAGGTCCAGCAGCGGCGTCCCGTCCGGGGTCTCACGCGCGGCGGCCCAGGCGCGGACCCGGTCGTACAGGCCGCCGATCCGCCCGGCGGGGCCGAGCATGACGCGTTCGTGGTTGAGCTGGGTGGTGATCAGCTTCCAGCCCTCGTTCTCCTTGCCCACCAGCATGTTCGCGGGCACGCGGACGTCCGAGTAGTAGGTCGCGTTCACATGGTGCGCGCCGTCGCAGGTGATGATCGGCGTCCAGGAGAAGCCGGGGTCGCGCGTGTCCGCGATGAGGATCGAGATCCCCTTGTGCTTCGGCGCGTCCGGCGCGGTGCGCACCGCGAGCCAGATGTAGTCCGCGTCGTGCGCTCCGGTGGTGAAGATCTTCTGGCCGTTGACGACGTATTCGTCGCCGTCACGCACCGCCGTCGTGCGCAGCGAGGCGAGGTCCGTCCCGGCCTCCGGTTCGGTGTACCCGATGGCGAAATGCACTTCCCCGGCCAGGATCTTCGGCAGGAACAGGGCTTTCTGCTCCTCGGTGCCGAAGCTCTGCAGGGTCGGCCCGACCGTCTGGAGCGTGACCGACGGCAGCTGGACCTCGGCTCGCGCGGCTTCGTCGACGAACAGGTGCTGTTCGATCTCGCCGAAACCGCGGCCACCGTACTCCTTCGGCCAGCCGACGCCGAGCCACCCGTCGCGGCCCATCCGCCGCACGAGTTCGCGGAACATCGGCCCGTGCCGCTCACGCAGCATTTCCCGGCGCTCCTTCGGGCTGAGCAGCCCGGCGAAGTACTTCCGCAGTTCGGCCCGCAGCGCCTGCTGCTCGGCCGTCAGTTCGACATGCATCCGATGCTCACCCCGCCACTCGTTCGCCGAGCCTGCCGAGCCGGTGCGCGGCCCCGCCGACCGCACGGGCCAGATCCTTGACCGCCGAGGAATAGCGGTGCAGCGGATAGGTTTCGTCGACGCCGACGCCGCCGTGCAGGTGATGGCAGATCGCCAGCGCGGCCGGTATTTCCTCGGCCAGCCAGTAGGCGGCGACATCGAGGTCGGCGTCCGCGTCGAGTCCCCGCGCGAGCCGCCACACCGCCGACGTCGCGGCGAGGTGCACGGTCCGCGACGCGATGTAGACGTCCGCGATCTGCTGGGCCACCGCCTGGAACGTCGCGAGTGGACGGCCGAACTGCGTGCGTTCGCCGACATGCCGGGAAGTCAGGGCGAGCGCGCCCGCCAGCAGGCCGTCGCCGAGCGCGGCGGCGCCGGCGAGCGCGAACCGGTGCAGGACCGCGACCGCCTGTCCCCCACCGGATTCGGTGAGCAAGTCCGCTTCGGACACCACGACGGCGTCCAGTTTCACCGTGTATTCCGGCGTTTCCGAGGAATTCCTCGACGCGGTGAGCGTGACGCCGTCGGCACGCGGATCGACCAGGAACACGCCGGTGCCGCCGGGCATCGACACCGGGGTCAGGATGCGCGCGGACTCGGCGGCGTAGGGAACGGCCGTCTTGACCCCGTCGAGCCGCCAGCCGCCGTTCGCGGTGGCGGTCGTCGCGGGCCGGACGGCCAGCGGGGCGGACGGTTCGTGCAGGGCCGCGGTCAGCAGCGCCTCCCCCGTCGCGACCGGCGGGAGCAGCGCGGCCCGTTGCCCGGGACTGCCCAGCGCTTCCACCGGCAGGACGCCGAGTGCCAGCGCGGGCAGCGCGGGCACGGGCGCGGCGGCCCTGCCGACCTCCGTGAGCACCTGGGCGACCTCCGCGACGCCGAGCGCGTCACCGTCCAGGTCGGACGGCAGCGCGAGCGCGAGCAGCCCGGCCTCGGCCAGCGCGTGCCACACGCTGCCGGGGTCGCCGTCCTTGCCGAGCACCTTCGCGGTGAGCGCGATGATCTCGGTCTGCGTATCGTCAAGGGTGAAGTCCATCCACCGCCTCCGGATGGGCGTAATATTGAAACCTGTTCTAGTCTTAGCCGGAACGAGCGGGATCGGCAACCCCCGGGGAGAGGGCGTATGGACCGCGGCACCATCTCCGACGCCGGCTGGCTCGTCACGCGACGGCTGGTGACGATCCCGCCGACCGCGGGCGTGCCCGACCCCAAACCCCTCACGCTGCCGGGTCGCGGAGAAACCGTTTACGTCGACGTCGGGCCGCGGCACGCGCCCGCTATCGTCCTGCTGCATTCGGTGGCCTGCACCGGCTTGCTCACCTGGTATCCGGTGCTGGAACGCCTGTCGGCGCGGTACCGGGTGGTGGTGTTCGACCAGCGCTGGCACGGGCAGGGCATCCGGTCGCCACGCTTCGAGGCACGCTCTCCCGCCGAGAAGGCATCAGCGCAGTTCCGGCTGGCCGACTGCGCCGAGGACGTCGTCGCGGTCGCCGACGCGCTCGAACTGGGCACCTTCGCCGTCGGCGGCTACTCGATGGGCGGGATGGTCGCGCAGCTCGTCGCCCACGCAGAACCAGAACGTGTTTCAGGTCTCATCCTGTGCTCGACCGCGAGCAACTTCCGGCGCGGTGTCCGCCAGCGCGTCGCACTCGACGTCTTCGGCCGCGCGCTGACGCGGTTCCGCGAGAGCGCGCGTATCGGCGCGGTGCCGGGCGAGCCCCGGCGGGCGCGGCTGGCCCGGCTGGAGGACCACCGCTGGGCGCTGGCCGAGTTCCGGTCCACCAGCGCCTGGGAGATCGCCGTCGCGATCGACGAGATCGGCCGGTTCGACTCCCGGTCGTGGCTGCCCGCGATCCGGCAGCCGACGTCGGTCGTGATCAGCAGCCGAGACCGGTTCATCGCCCCGGCACACCAGCGGACCCTCGCACGGCTCGTCCCCGGCGCGGCGAGCTACGAGATCCCGGCCGGGCATGCCGCCTGCGTGCTCAACGCGAAGGAGTTCGTGCCCGCGGTCATGGCGGCGGTGACGTCGGTCCACGCCCGCTGACGGTGTCCCGCGTTAGTCTTCCGGCACCGAACGAACCATGGGGGCAGTGATGACCGGTCTGCGTGACGTCCTGGAGAAGCATGTCGGCGGCGCGGGGGCGCCCGGAGCGGTCGCGCTGATCGCGCGCGGCGACGAGACCGAGGTGGTGGCCCTCGGCTCCCACGACGTCGAAGGCACCACCGCGATGGCGCGGGACTCGATCTTCCGCGTCGCCTCGATCACCAAGCCGATCGTCGCCGCAGCGGTCATGACGCTGATCGAGGACGGTCGCGTCGCGCTCGACGACCCGATCGAGAAATGGCTTCCGGAGCTGGCGGCCCCGAGCGTCGTGCGGACCCCGGACAGCCCGGTCGACGACGTGGTCCCGGCCGCCCGGCCGATCACCGTGGCCGATCTGCTCGATTTCCGGGCCGGGTGGGGATTTCCGGCCGATTTCTCCCTGCCAGCGGTGCGTCTGCTGTTCGAGGAGGTGCAGGCGGACCCGCGCAACCCGGCGTCCTTCCCCTCGCCGGACGAGTGGCTGGCGAAACTGGCCCGCGTGCCGCTGCTGCACCAGCCGGGCGAGGCGTGGCTCTACAACACCTGCTCGGACCTGCAGGGCATCCTGATCGCCCGGGTCTCCGGCCGGTCTCTGCCCGAGTACCTGGCCGAACGGGTCTTCGAGCCACTCGGCATGACGGACACGGGATTCGTGGTGCCGCCGGAGAAACGCGCGCGGTTCACCCGCCTTTACGCGCCCGGCGACGACGGCCCCGTCCCGGCCAGCGCCCCGGACGACGCCTGGCACACGCTGCCGCGGTTCCCCTCCGGGGGCGGCGGGCTGGTCTCGACCGTGGACGACTGGGCCGTCTTCGGCCGGATGCTGCTCGGGGGCGGGATTCTCGACGGCCACCGCGTGCTGTCGGCCGAGTCCGTGCGGCGGATGACGACCGACCACCTGACCCCGGCGCAGCGGGAAGCGAGCACGCTGTTCCTGGAAGGGCAGGGCTGGGGTCATGGCGGTTCGGTCGACGTCGCGGCCGTCGATCCGTGGAACGTGCCCGGCCGCTACGGCTGGGTCGGCGGCACCGGCACGACCGCCCATGTCATCCCGGCCACCGGCACGGTCGCGGTCCTGCTCACCCAGCTGGCGATGACCAACCCGGCCCCGACCCCGCTCATGCGGGATTTCTGGCGGTACGCGGCGACGGCGTGAGTCAGTGCGGCGAGACCAGCTCGGCGGGACGAAGCGTCAGCGCGTACGGCTTTTCGAGCCGGACTTCGTCGCCGCCGCGTCCTTCGCCCGCCAGCTCATAGGAATCGCCGGAGAGATCGAAGCAGCTCAGGCTCGGCACCCGCGGGTCGATCACCCAGTAGTGCGGGCAGCCCGCGGCGGCCAGCCGGGCGGGCTTGAGGTGACGGTCGATGTACTCGCTCGACGGCGAGACGACCTCGACGGCGAGCACCGGGATCCCGACCAGCGCGCGGTCGGTGAAGCTGTCCCGCCTGCCCACGACGACGTCGGGGATGAGCACGGTGTGATCGTCGAGCACGACGTCCACCGGTGCCGGGAGCACCTCGCAGTCCGCGGGGCACAAGGGGGTGAGCGCGGCGAGCAGGCGCGCGACCACCCTCTGGTGCAGCGGGCGCGGGGACGGGCTCACTAGAAGTGTCCCGTCGACCAGTTCGTACCGACGACGTTCATCGGTGATCAACTCCAGGTCCCGACGGGTGAGACGGTCTCCGTGCGCGAACATCGGGACGGTCTCCATGCTGCCCCCACCACCTGCCAGGACGGGAATGGACTCGGCCAGCGTAGTCGTGCACGGGCCGCAGCGCTAACCAGCGCACCGTGCCGAGTCCGCCCGACCGGCCTATTCCCCCGCCGTCATTCCCGCGATCGCCGTCACGAGGCGTGCGCACATTTCTCCCGGCCCGCCCGAACAGAGCAGGATCACCCGGAAAGGCGTCCATTCGAGTAATGATCGAGAATTCCCGGTTCCGCCATTCTCCGTAGCCCCACCGGTTACTCGATCACAACCTGATGGACGCCTGACCAGCGATGAAACCATTTTCGGCGGCACGATGAGACGTTCGCGGCCATCGGCGAAGTATACCGCGAACATAGCGGCCGACTCACGGCCGGATAACGACGAATCCGCGTTCAACCGGATTTCACCTCTTCGGTTCTCGCGCGGGGTGTATTCGTCATCGGCGTTCGCGATCACCGGCGTATTCTGGAGTGAGGCAGTTGTCCGTGACCACGCCGCCGATCACCCAGGGTGTCTCGGTGTACGTACGACCGGGTGGTTCCATGGCCGCTTCGTCCGCCCCGAGCAAACCCGCCTCCCTCTTCCGCCTCGACGGTACCGAGGCGCTGGTCTCCCTGAAGCCCGAGCAGGTCACCGTCGACACCGACGTCGACATCTCCGGCACCCGCGCGCGGCTGGTGGCGGGGGTGTTCCACACCGAGGTACCCCAGTGGGTCCCGCACGCCGCCGCGCTGACCGGCAACGAACTCGACCTGTCCGCCGAACTACCGTTCGCCGTGCTGCTGGTCCCCCGTCCACCGTGGACCTACGCCGTGACGTGGGGCGCCGGGCATCTGGCGCTGAACGACGAACACGTCGAGCAGGGTTTCGGCCTGATGTTCGGGATCCGGCGGCTCGACCCGTTCGACCTCGGGCTGGTCGCCAGCGCGGCCCTCGACGCGTCGGCGCGGGCCACGCAGATCTCCATTCCCGGCGGCGGCGATCTGTCCGCGTTCCGGCTGGAGCCCTACGGCGAGTTGGTCAACCGGCTGGCGGGCGCCGCAGATCTGACCGAGCTGACCTACGGCCGGATCACCGGGAAGCGGTACCGGATCCGGGTCGGCAACGCGCTGTGGGTCCCGCTGGCCAAGGAACCCCGCGCGTTCCTGGCCGACCTCGACGCGGTCGGCGCGGTGGTGGACGAACCGGACCGGAACTCCGCGCTGCGGTTCATCGCCCAGACCCGCCCGCTGGACCGGCACCATCGTCTGCTGCCCACGCTCGAAGGCCGGCTCGCCGAGGCGCTCGGCGGCGCGGACGACGGCGCGCTGGGGCTGGCGTGGCCCGCGACGGCGGTCCGCGAGGCGGAGCACGCCGGATCGTTCCGGATCACCGGGCTCGGTGCCGGTGGCCCGTTCACCGCCGAGGGACGGCTGGAGCTGGGGCACCTCACCGACCGTCTTTCCGCAATCGAAGAGGGCAAGCGGACCAAGGCCCTGCGCGCGGGACGTGTCGTGGCGTGCGCGGACGACGCGGGCGAGGAGGAGTCCGGCGCCGCGATCCCGGCCGCGAAGTGGGTGGTCTTCGAGACCACGATCGACCACGTCCGGTACGTGTTCCATCAGGGCCGCTGGTACCGGATCGGGGAAACCTACGTCGAGCAGATGCGGGCCCAGGTGGCCGCGCTGCTGGAGCGCCGCTACGCGTGGCCCGAGGTGAAATGGACACCGAGCGGCGAGCCCGACGACGAGCACCGCTACTGCCGGAAGGTCGCTCGCGAACCCGGCTTTCTGTGTCTGGACAAGGATTTCGCGACGACACCGCTGCATCCCCGATTCGAACTGTGCGATCTCCTCGGGCCGGGCGACGAGCTGATCCACGTCAAATGGCTCGGCCGCGCGACGGCCGCGAGCCACCTCTACACGCAAGCGCTGGTCTCGGCCGAAGCCCTCCGCGACGAACCGGACGCGCTCGCACAGCTCGCCGCGAAAGCCGCGGCACTGGATCCGGACCGGGTCGTCACCGAATCCCCCGGCACGGTCGTGCTGGCCGCCGCCGGACGATCGTGGAACGTCGACGAGCTGTTCACGCTGTCGCAGGTCGCGTTGCTGCGCTTGGACCGCGCGGTGCGAGCGCTGCGGGCCGAGCTGCGTTTCGCCGACATCCCGTACGTGCCGAAGTCGCGGGCGCGGACGAAGCCGTCGAGAAGGCGGCGTTAAGCGGGCGCGGCCTTGAGCAGTTCGGCCAGCGCGTCGGGCAGGGCGTCGGCGAGCGGCCAGAGATCCTTGACGAGCTCCTTCGCGCCGAGCAGTCCGACGTCGACCTTGCCCGCGTTGGACAGCACGGTGATGTTGAGCCCGGCGCCGTGGAACACCGGCCCCAGCGGGTAGAGCCCGGTGATCCGCGCGCCGAGCAGGTACAGCGGCATCGGCGGGCCCGGCACGTTGGAGACGACGAGGTTGTGCACCACCGGGTGTTTTTCGGCCAGCCGCAACGCCGAATACGCGCGCACCGCCAGGCCGAACATCGACGCCGCGGAGAACTGCGCCCAGTCGGCCAGCATGTCGGCGTCGATGTCGTAGTGGTGTGCCTTGGACCGCCGGTTCGCCTCGGCGAGGAAGAACACGCGCGCGGCGGGATCGGGCAGATGCGTGGGCAGCGAGGCGAAGAACGCGGACACCTTGTTGCTGCCGCCCTCGCGTTCGGTGCGTTCGTGCACCGACACCGGGACGGTCGCCACCAGCGGGTCGCCGGGCAGTTCGCCGCGATCGTCGAGGAACTGGCGCAGCGCGCCGGAAACGAGCGCGAGCACGACGTCGTTCACGGTGACGCGGAAGGCGTTCTTGACACGCTTGACGTCTTCGAGGTCGAGCTGGGCGTAGGCGACGCTGCGGTGTCCGGTGATGGTCCCGTTGAGCGAGGTCCTCGGCGCGGTGAACGGCACAGGCATTCCCTTGCCCCGCAACGCTTTCCCGAGCCATCCGGGGACCAGCTCGACCAGGTCGGGCAGCAGTTTCACCAGTGCGTAAGGACGTTTGACGACCGTGGCGACGCCCGAGCGCAGCAGGTCGAGCCTGCCCGGCACGTGCGCGTTGCGACGCTCGTCGGGTTCGATGTCCGGCGGCGGCGCGTCCGGGGAAAGCCCGGCCAGGTAGGCGATCAGGCTGGCGCCGCTGACACCGTCCACACTGGCGTGGTGCATCTTGATCAGCACCGCGATCCCGCCGTCGGCCAGGCCTTCGATCACGTAGAGCTGCCACAGCGGATGCGCGCGATCCAGCTGCTGGCCCGCGATGTGCGCGCACAGCTCGGCCAGTTCCGTGCGGTCGCCGGGCGCGGGCACGCCGATGCGGTGCACGTGGTGGTCGAGGTCGAAGTCCTCGTCCTCCACCCACACCGGATGCCCGACATTCCAGAGTGGATTGTGCAGTTTACGGCGGAATGCCGGGATCAGCAGGACCCGTTCGGCCAGCTGCCGCTTGAACTCCGCGAAGCTGTACCCGCCCGGCATCGTCGTGCCGTCCAGGGTGATCAGGCCGCAGACATGCAGGACCTGCGAGGACGTCTCGAGGTAGAGGAAGCTCGCGTCCAGGCCGCTCAGTCTCTGCATGCCGCAAGCCTAAGGCAGATCCGGCGACCCGGCCGCCGCGCGTACGCGCGGGTAGCATCGGGCGGGTGCAGCCGAATTTCCTGACCCGCCGCGCGATCCAGCTCGCCCTCACGGCCAACGCCGTGCGCCCGGTGCGTTCGAAGCGCGCGACGATCCCGCTGTTCTTCGCGGGCTGGCTGGCCGACGAACTGGCGCCCCAACAGCTCGCGCTCACCGCCGCCGACACGGCCGTCCACCTGGCACGCCACGGCGCGCGCAGGCCGTCCGACCGGATCGGGCTCGCGCTGGCCGGGCTGACCGCCGCCGGGCTCGGCTCGCTGATCGCGACAGCCCAGCGCGCGAAGGGCGAGGTCGAGGACGCACTGACCGAGGCGCTCGGCGAGGACTACGGCTCGCGGCTCGCGCATCCGCCGAGCCCACGCGACCTGGCGACCCCGTGGGGCCAGCTGCTGCTGCCGTTCCGGATGCACGACCCGGAGGTCGTGGTCGAGCGGAACATCGCCTACGCCCCCGGCGGCAAGCGGTACCTGCTGGACGTCTACCGCCCGCGGAAACCCGTGTCGGACGCGCCGGTGCTGCTGCAGGTACACGGCGGCGCCTGGGTGATCGGCAACAAGGAGGAGCAGGGCAGGCCGCTCATGCTGCACATGGCGCGGCGGGGCTGGGTCTGCGTCGCGATCAACTACCCGCTCGCCCCCGCCGCCCGCTGGCCCGCACACATCCTCGGGGTGAAGCAGGCGCTGATCTGGATCCGCGAGCACATCGCCTCCTACGGCGGGGACCCGCGGTTCGTCGCCGCGACCGGCGGTTCGGCGGGCGGGCACCTCGCCGCGCTGCTCGCGCTGACCGCGAACGATCCGATGTACCAGCCGGACGCCCCCGGTGTCGACACGAGCGTGCAGGCCTGCGTCCCGCACTACGGCGCCTACGACTTCGCCGCGACCACCGGCTCGCGGTCGAGCACGTTCCGGCGGGACCAGCTGCTGGCGCGCCGGGTGTTCGCCCCGGACCGCGACCCGGTGAACCACCTCGACGACTATGTCGCGGCGTCGCCGCTGGACCGGATCACCGGGGACGCGCCGCCGTTCTTCGTCATCCACGGCAAGCACGATTCGCTGATCCCGGTGCGGGAGGCGCGAGAGTTCGTGCGGCGGCTGCGGGAGAAGTCGCGGGAGCCGGTCGCGTACGCGGAGCTGGCCGGGGCGCAGCACGCGTTCGACGTGTTCCCGTCCATCCGCAGCGCGCACGTGGTGCGTGGGGTGGAACGGTTCCTGGAGCACAGTTACCGGAGCTGGGCGGCGAAGTAGGCGAAGTCGCGTACCCCGACGGACGGTTCGCGTACCCAGACGGACGGTTCGCGTACCCAGACGGTCGGGCTCGCGTGCCTCGGCGGCGGGCTCGCGTGACTGGACGGCGCACTCGCGTGATTGGGTGGCGATCTCACGGGGTGGGGTAGGCGAGGTCTAGGGGGTCGTCGGAGGGTGGGGCGTCTAGGTGCCATTCGGGGCCTTCGCGGACGAAGCGGTACCAGCGGGCGTCGCGGCCGTAGCGGAGCTGAACGTCACCCTGGGTGACGCGGTTGCGCCAGACCTTCACCTGGCCGGTCAGGCCGGAATCGGCGAGTTCGGCGCGGGCGCGTTCGAGGGGGCCGGGGCCCGGCTGCCACGGCTCCCGGAGCACGGCGAGGCCGCCGCGGCCCGCTTCCCGCCAGGCATGCGCCCAGCGGGTCAGTTCGCGGAGCGGGACATCCGCCTCGGCGGCGAGCGGGCCGAGGTCGCCGCCGCGGGTGGCCGCCCGGCGGGCCAGGTCCTCCTCGAACGTCAGGTCCGCCACCGCGGGCGCGCCGTGCACCAGCAGATCACGGGCCAGCGCGGCGGCGTCGGCGGCGAGAGTGGTCAGCGCGGCGGCGGTCCAGCCGGTACTCGCGGGCGGATCCAGATCGAGGACGGCCGGAGTGCCCGCGGCCTCGGGCGCGGCGGGCAGCGGCGGGACCGGGCCGACCCGGCGGGAGAACGCGGCACGCGGGGTCAGGCCGGGATTCTTCTTCGGCAGCAACGCCTTTCCCGGCTTCTCGCCGTCACCGCCGCGGGGTGTACGGCGGGCGCGGAGTTCGGCGAGGACGTCGTCGCGGGATCTGCCGCGTAGCAGGAACAACACGAACGGATCGGCGTCGACCTCGTCGGCGACGACGTAGTACACGGCCGCGACGTGCTTGCACGGATTAGCCGAATCCGGGCAGGAACACCGCGGTTTGAGATCACCGGGGCCGGGGAGCAGATCGGCCCCGGCCTCCCGGGCCTGCTCGGCCAGCTCCTCCGGCAGCTCGCCGTCGAGCAGGGCCGCCGCGTGCCCCAGCCGCGTGCCCGCGACGTCGAGCAGGGCGTCCCACTCCGCCGGGGCGAACTCCCGCATCCGGATGGTCACCTTGTACGGGACGGGACGGCTTCCCCGCACCCGCGCGGAGATCTCCCCGGCGCCGACGGCCAGCCCGGCGACGGTGCCCTTGCGCGCGTACGTCCGCCCGCGCGGCAGCCGGTTCGGGTCCAGCTTCGCCCGCTGTTCCAACGCGTCGACCCAGGCCCGCCCCCACCAGGTGTTGCCGAACGTCCGGCGCGGCGGCATTACCCCGAACCCAGGCGGACCAGATCGGCGAGCTGGTCGTCGGACAGCTCGGTGATCCAGTCCTCACCCGCGCCCACGACGGCGTCGGCGAGACCCCGTTTCTGTTCCAGCACGGCCGCTATCCGCTCTTCCAGTGTTCCTTCGGCGATCAGCCGGTGCACCTGGACCGGCCGGTCCTGGCCGATCCGGTAGGCCCGGTCGGTGGCCTGGTCCTCCACCGCCGGATTCCACCAGCGATCGTAGTGGATGACGTGCGTGGCCCTGGTCAGGTTCAGCCCGACGCCGCCCGCCTTGAGCGAGAGCAGGAACACCGGGACCTCGCCCGCCTGGAACCGCTCGACCATGTCCTCGCGCTCGGCGGGCGTGTTCTTCCCGGACAGCAACGCCACCGGCAGCCCGCGTTCGGCCAGCCTGCGTTCCAGCAGCTCGCACAGCTTGACGTATTGGCTGAACACCAGCACGCTGTCGCCCTCGTCGAGGATGACGTCGAGCAGTTCCTCGAACGCCGCGAGCTTGCCCGACCGCCCGGTCAGCGCGCCACGCGGCTCCTTGAGGTACTGGGCGGGGTGGTTGCAGATCTGCTTGAGCTCGGTGAGCAGCTTGAGCACCTGGCCGCGCCGCTGCACGCCCTCGGACTCGCGGATCAGCGCGAGGTTCTCCCGCACCACCGCCTCGTACAGTGTCGTCTGCTCGGCGGTCAGCGGGACGAACCGGTCGGTCTCGGTCTTGCGGGGCAGCTCCGGCGCGATGTCCGGGTCGGTTTTGCGGCGCCGCAACAGGAACGGCCGCACGGTGCCGGCGAGCCGCTCGGTGACCGCCGGATCGCGGTCGCGCTCGATGGGCCGGGCGACGGTGCGGCGGAAGCGGTCCAGCGGGCCGAGCAGGCCGGGCGTCGTCCAGTCCACAATGGACCAAAGCTCGGTGAGCCGGTTCTCGACCGGAGTCCCGGTGAGCGCGACCCTGGCCGCCGCCGGGATCTTCCGCAGTTCCTTCGCCGTCGCCGACAACGGGTTCTTGACGTGCTGGGCCTCGTCGGCCGCGACCAGTCCCCAGTCCACTTCGGACAGTGCGGCGCGATCCCTGCGCAGGACGCCGTACGTGGCGAGCACGACCTCGCCGGGCCGCAGCTCGTCCAGATGCCGCCCGCCGCCATGGAACCGGCGCAGCGGGACCCCCGGCGCGAACCGGGCGAACTCGCGTTCCCAGTTGCCCAGCAGCGACGTCGGGCACAGCACCAGTGTCGGGCCCGCCGCGGCCTCCTGCCGGTGCAGGTGCAGCGCGATCAGCTGGATCGTCTTGCCCAGCCCCATGTCGTCGGCGAGGCAGGCGCCCAGGCCCAGCCCGGTCATGGTGGCCAGCCACGCCAGCCCGGCCCGCTGGTACGGCCGCAGCGTCGCGCACAGCCCCGGCGGCGGTTCGACCGGCTCGTCGGCCCGCTCCCGGATCCGTTCGACGAGCCCGCCCAGCGCCGAGGGCGCCTCGAACTCGACGCGTTCGCCGTCGAGTTCCAGCTCCCCGGACAGCGCGGCGGCCAGCGCCTCCGCGCCGGTGAGCGTGCGCTCGCGACGGGCCCGCATCCGGGCCAGCAGCCCGGGGTCGACCCGGACCCACTGGCCGCGCAGGCGGACGAGCGGCCGTTTCGCCTCGGCGAGCGCGTTCACCTCGGCGTCGGTCAGCTCCTCGCCGCCGAGGCTGAGCCGCCAGCGGAACTTCAGCAGCCCGTTGAGGTCGAACACCGGGCCGGTGACGCTCCCCGGCTGCTGGGTGGCCCCCGCCTTTGCCTTGACCTCGCCGCTGAACAAACCCTTCTGCCACAGCACTTCGATCCCGGCGCCGCCGAGGTCACGGCTGCCGTCGGTGAGCAGGTCGACGACCTCCTCGTCGCTCAGCGGCAGTTCGGCAGGCGCGGGTTCGGCCAGTACCTTGCCCAGCGGTGCCCATGCCCGCGCGCCGCGGCGCAGGCCGAGCAGCAGCTGGGTCTCGACCCCGTCCCCGAGCCGGTTCAACACGGCGTCCGGCGCGTCCCAGAGTGTCGCCGCCTCGACCACCAGGCTCGGTTCGGCGACGCTGCGCACCGCCAGCACTCCGGCGAACGTGGGCTCCGCGTCGGCGTCCAGTCTGGCTTCGACGCGCAGGAGGAGCTGGGCACCGTGGGGCTGGCGCGCGTCCAGCTCGGCGAGCCAGGCCGCGCCGTCCTCACCTACGAGAGTCGGCTGGGCCGCCGAGAACGCCGCCGGACCGCCCGCCGTTGCCGCCGGAGTACGTACCAGTACGTCCGCCGTGGCGTCCCACAGCGCGCGGACGAGCGACTCCGGCGAATGCAGCCGGATCCGTTTCAGCCCGGACAGCGGCAGCGCGTGCGCCTCGGGCGGCAACGCGCCGGCGAGGCCACGCAACAGCTCCTCGTCACCCGCGTCGAGCGGGCCCACCCGCCACGAACCGACGCCGCTCGGCGAGACCGAGGGCCGCAGCCTGCCGCGCGCGACGAGGTTGACCCCGGCGTTGACCGCGGCCGACCACGCCGCCATCGCCGGGCTCGCGTCCTCCCCGACCACCAGCAGCCGCGGGATGGCGCGCGCCAGCGGGACGACGCTCGCCTCGACCTTCGTGCGCCGGAACTTCTTGCCCTCCGGTAACACGAGCTCGATGGCGGTGTCGCCCTCGACGCCTTCTCCCCACAGCGCGAGTACGCCCTCCCTCGGCGGATCCGAGGGGACGTAAGTGGCCTGGGTGCCTGCTGCGAACTCCACGCCGTGCACGGTATGCCACGGGTACGACAAACGGCGGTACCGCGCCCATCGGGAAGGTCACCGGGGCAGGCCGAGCAGCCGTTCCGCCGTGAGCGAACGGAGCACCTGCGTCGTGCCGCCCGCGATGGAAAGGCAGCGGGACACCAGGAACTCGTGCTGTGCTTCGGCCGCCGCCCCGCCCGCGGCGAGCACGTCCGCGCCGTGGAATTCGAGCGCGAATTCGGCGACCTCCTGGCGATGCCGGACGCCGAGCAGCTTGCGGACGCTCGACTCCGCGCCCGGGTCCTGCCCGCCGAGCCGCCGCAGTGTCGCGCGGAGGTCGAGCACGGAACACGCGCTGCCCTGGCCGATCAGGCCGCCCAGCCGTTCGCGGGCGGTGACGTCGAGCTGGGCGAGATTCAGCGTCGCGACAAGGTTTTCCACGCCTTCGCCGACCGACGAGCCGCTGCCGAGCGCGACGCGCTCGTTGGCCAGCGTCGTCCGCGCCAGCCGCCAGCCGCCGTCGATCTCCCCGACGACGTCGGAGTCCGGCACGAAAACGTCGTCGAGGAACACCTCGTTGAACACCGCCTCACCGGTGATCTCGCGCAGCGGCCGCGTCGTGATGCCCTCGGCGCGCATGTCCACCAGGAAGTAGGTGATCCCCTTGTGTTTGGGGGCTTCGGGATTGGTGCGGGCGAGGCAGATGCCCCAGTCCGCTTCGCGCGCGAGCGACGTCCAGACCTTCTGGCCGGTGAGCCGCCAGCCGCCGTCGGCCCGGCGGGCGGCGGTGCGCAGGGACGCGAGATCCGAACCGGCGCTGGGCTCGCTGAACAGCTGGCACCAGGTGAGTTCGCCGCGCAGCGTGGGCAGGGCGAACCGGGCCCGCTGCTCGTCGGAGCCGTGCTCGAGGATGGTCGGCACGGCCCACGCGCCGACGACGAGATCGGGACGCCGGAGCCCGGCGTCGGCGAGCGCGTTGTCGATGCGGAGCTGCTCGGCGGCACCCGCGTCGCGGCCGTACGGGGCGGGCCAGTGCGGTGCGAGCAGGCCAGCGTCGGCCAGCGCCGCCCGCTGTTCTTCCGTTGGCAGGTAAGCGATTTCGGCGACCTGCTCGCGCAACGCCGCGTCGTCACCGACGTCGACGGCGAGGGTGCGGTGCGCCCCGCCGAGTGCCAGGTCGGCGGCGCGGCGGCGCCAGCGGGCGGATCCGCCGAGCCACCGCCGGACGGCGATCGCGCGGCGCAGGTACAGATGCGCGTCGTGCTCCCAGGTGAACCCGATGCCGCCGAGGACCTGGATACAGTCCTTGGCGTTCTCGACCGCGGCGTCCAGCGCGACCGACGCGGCGGCCGCGACGGCGAGTGGATGCCCGGCGGCCGCGGCGTCCCAGGCGAGCGCCTCGGCGGACTCGGCCCTGGTGAGCATCTCGGCGCACAGGTGCTTGATCGCCTGAAATGACCCGATCGGGCGACCGAACTGCTCACGGACCTTCGCGTACTCCACCGCCGTCGTGAGACACCACCGCGCGACACCGGCCGCCTCCGCGACGCCCAGTGTCGCGGCAAGGTCGTCCACATCGGACAGTGCCAGCACGGCGTCGGCCACGACCTCGACGCCGCTGAGCCGGACGCGGCCGAGCGGCCGGGAGAAGTCGAACGGCGCCAACGGTTCCACGGTCACCCCCGGCGTTCCCGGCGCGAGCGGGACGTACCCGCCGTCGCAGGGCACCAGCAGCCAGGACGCCGGGTGCGCGTCGAGCACCGGACCGCTCTCGCCGTCGAGGACCAGCCTGTCACCCGAAGTGGCGAACGACACGTCCATCACGACCGCGGCCTGCGCGGTCCCGTCGGCCAGCGCGGGCAGGATCTCCTTGGCGGACGGGCGATCCGGATCGCGGGCGAGCAGCAGCGCGGCGAGCGCGGTGCCGAGCACCGGCCCGGGGACCAGCGCTTCGGCGGACGCGGCGAGCCCGGCGGCGAGATCGGCCACCGTGCCGTCCGCGCCGCCGACGTCCTCCGGAAGCGCCACGCCGAACAGCCCGATCTCGGCGAACCCCGGCGGGAGCGCCCCGCCGCACGTGCTTTCGGCGGCGCGGACGGCCTCCACCGGATGGCGCGCGGCCGCCCAGTCGTGGATGGCGGCGGCCAGCGCGGCCTGTTCCTCCGTCAGCGCGACCGGCATCGGCGACCTCCTCGCGGTAGGACCAGCGGGTACCCACGGGTACCGGCTCGGACTACTCGCGAGTGTAGAACGTGTTACAGTTTTTCGGCCAGTGGGTCGATCGGCGCGGAGTCCGCCAGGACAGGTACGCTACGTCGGGAACTGGAACAAGTTCCGAAGCCAGCTTTGGGGACGGGAGAGGGGCCCATGCCAGGAAAGGCGAAGGCGCCGGTGGCCGCGAAGGGGCGCGGCAACGGGCTGAGCGGCGCGGGGACCGAGGAACTGGGCTCGGCCGCCCAGCGGGACCGGCGGCGCCGGATCATCGACGCGACGCTGGCGCTCGCGGCCAAGGGCGGCTACGACGCGGTCCAGATGCGGGCCGTCGCGGAGAAGGCCGACGTCGCGCTGGGCACGCTGTACCGGTACTTCCCGTCCAAGATCCACCTGCTGGTGTCCGGGCTGGCCAGGGAGTTCGAACGGGCGCAGGAGAAGCTCGAGCGGTCGGCCATCCCCGGCGACACCCCGGCCGAGCGGCTGATGTTCGTGCTCGGCCGCAACACCCGGCTCATGCAGCGCGATCCACACCTGACCGAGGCCATGGTGCGCGCGTTCATGTTCGCCGACACCTCCGCCGCGGCCGAGGTCGAACAGGTCGGGCGGCTCATGGAGAACATGTTCGCCAAGGCGATGGGCATCACCGACCCGACCGAGGCCGACCGCGACATCTTCCACGTCATCGCGGACGTCTGGATGGCGAACCTGGTCGCCTGGGTGACCCGCCGCGCGTCGGCCGCCGACGTCGCGCACCGCGTCGAACTCTCGGTGCACCTGCTGCTGGACAAGTAGCGCCCCGTGTGCTGAAGGGGACGTTCGTCGCGTCTCATGCGATGAAGGGGACTTTCCTCACATGTAACGAGAGGAAAGTCCCCTTCAGCTCACGCGGTGAGCTTCGGCAGGACGTCGCGCCCGAAGGTCTCGATGAACGCGTCCTGGTTGCGTCCCACGTTGTGGACGTAGATCCGGGTGAACCCGGCGTCCACATACTTCTGCAGTGCCGCGCGGTGCACGTCCGGATCGGACGAAACGACCATGCGGCCCTCGAAGTCCTCCCGCCGCACGAGCTTCGCCATCTGCGCGAAGTCGAACGGCGAGCGGATGTCGGCCTTCGGGAACTTCATGCCACCGTTGGGCCACTGGTCCAGCGCGTTCGCCCACGCCGTCTCGTCGTCCTCGGCCCAGGACAGGTGCACCTGCAGCAGCTTCGGCATCGCGTCCGGATCCTTGCCCGCCTTCTTCGCGCCCTGGTTGAAGTTGTCCAGGATCCCGCCGAGTTTCTCCAGCGACGCGCCGGGCGTGATCAGCCCGTCGGCCAGCTCGCCGGTCTTGCGCGAGGTGTACGGGCCCGCCGACGCGATGTAGATCGGCGGCGGCGCGTCGGGCAGCGTCCACAGCCGCGTGGTGTGCAGCTTGAAGAACTCCCCCGAATGCTTGACGTCCTTGCCGCCGAACAGTTTCCGGATGATCTCCAGCGCCTCGAACATCCGCCGGACCCGTTCGGGCGCCTCGGGCCAGTAGCCGCCGATGATGTGCTCGTTGAGCGCTTCGCCGGAGCCGATCCCGAGCCAGGTGCGGCCCGGGTAGGTCGCCTCCAGCGTCGCCGCCGCCTGCGCGACCATCGCCGGGTGCAGCCGGAACGACGGGCAGGTCACGCCGGGGCCGAGGTCGCCGGTGGTGTTCTCCGCCAGCGAGGCGAGCACGCTCCACACGAACGAAGCTTCACCCTGCTGAGGGACCCACGGCTGGAAGTGGTCCGCCGCCATCTGACCGGAGAACCCGTGCTGTTCGGCCAGCGCCGCCAGCCGGATCGACTCCCGCGGCGAGAACTGCTCCAGCGCCGCGGCCAGGCCGATTTGTACGTCACTCACGAGGTCATCAAACCCTTCAGCGGTTGGCCTGCGCGAACGCGGCCAGTTCGTCCAACTTCCGCAGCGTCTCGCTCTCCGGCAGGGTCGGCAACATCAGGTTCACCTGATCGACGCCACCCTCGGCGTAGCCGTCGATCACCGCCTGCTCGGCGGGCGAGCCCCACACCACGAACGGGACGCCGGTGCGGCCCTGCTCGGCCAGCCACTTCCGGACGCGGTGCAGTTCCCCGGGCGACGCCCCCGGCGTGGGCAACCAGCCGTCGCCGTGCGCGACCAGCCTGTTCAACGCCGCCTTGCTCGCGCCGCCGACGAAGATCGGCGGATGCGGCTTCGCCACCGGCTTCGGCCACGAGAAGATCGGGTCGAAGTCGATGTGCTTGCCGTGGAACTCGGCCTCGTCCTTGGCCCAGATCTCCTTGAGCGCGGCCAGCTGCTCGTTCATCAGCGCGCCGCGGGTGGCCGGGTCGGTACCGTGGTTGCGCATTTCCTCCTTGTTCCAGCCGACCCCGACGCCGAAGTCGAACCGCCCGCCCGACAGCAGGTCGAGCGTGGCGACCTCCTTCGCGGTGTGGATGAGGTCACGCTGGATCAGCAGCGTGATCCCGGTGCCGAGCCGGAGGGTCTTCGTGGCCACGGCGGCCGCGCTCAGCGCGAGGAACGGGTCGAGCGTGCGGTAGTAGACCCGCGGCAGCTCGCCGCCGGCGGGATAGGGCGTCTCGCGGCTGGCCGGGATGTGCGAGTGCTCGGCCAGCGACAACGCCGTGAACCCCCGCTCCTCCACCGCCCTGCCCAGCACGTCGGGCCGGATTCCTTCGTCGGTCACAAAAGTCCCAATACCGAAGTCCATGTCAGTCAACTACTCGCCCGGCGCCCCCGATATTCCCGCGGGTGTGTTGACACCTCACCAAGATCGGCAGCATGATGGAACTCATCGGGCGTTGAATAACTTGGGAGGATGCGATGACCGATCCGGGGATCGATCTCGACGACGTCGACTTCGAGCAGCTGTACCAAGGAAAAACGGGCGTCGGGCCCGTCATGCCGTGGGACATCGGCGCGCCGCAGCCGGCGCTGGTGGCAGTCGAGAGCGCGGGGGAAATCGGCGAGGACGTCCTCGATGTCGGATGCGGCCTCGGCGACAACGCGATCTTCCTCGCCTCACGCGGGCACCGCGTCACCGGCGTGGACGGGTCCGTCACCGCGCTTCGCCAGGCTCGCGAGCGCGCCGCGGCCCAAGGCGTCGAGGTCGAGTTCGCCGAGGCCGACGCGACCCGCCTCGACGGGTTCGAGAACCGCTTCGACACCGTGGTCGACAGCGCGCTCTACCACTGCCTCGACGAGGAAGCACGACGCGCCTACGTCGACGCGCTCACCCGCGCCGCGAAGCCCGGCGCCCGCCTGCACATCTTCTGCTTTCCCGAGGGGCTCCCCGAAAGCTTCCCGGTCCCGTTCCTGATCAGCGAACGCGATCTGCGCGAAAAGGTCGGGAAGGACTGGACGATCACCCGGCTCGAAAAGGCCGTGTACACCACCTCGATGACGAGGGACAGCATGGTGGCCATGATCCAGGCCGTCGAACCGGAACGCGAGATCGACCAAGCCGCGCTCGCCGAGTTCGACGTCGACGAGCGCGGCCGGATCCAGGTGCCCGTGTGGCAGCTGACCGCTGTCCTCCCCTAGGCGGCTTCGCGCAGGAACCAGCGGACGATTTCGCCGGTGGCGGTCACGTTCGACGCGAGATGCGTCGATCCATTGTAGACAGAGTGCGGCAACCGCACGACCTCCGGACGAACCCCGGCGCCGGCGAAGCCCGCGACGCAGCGATCGGTGTTGGCGGTGGCGGCCTGGTCGTCACCGTCCATCACGTACAGCCGCATCGGCGCGCCCGGCTTCCAGCCGGTGCACACGCCGTCGGCGACGCGCAACGCCGCGACGAACCGGGGCGAGGGGTGCCGCAGGAGGTCGATCCCGGCCGGAGTGATCAGCTCCCCGAGGGTGCCGGGGGTGCCCGCCATGAGCTGCTTGCCGGTGTGGTTCCCGTCGAAGAGTTCCTCGATCGTCCTGTCGTAGGGAGCGCGGAAGATCTCCGACGGCGAACGGTAGAGGTGGTGCAACCGGTTCCACGAGACGAGCAGGTACGCCGCGTACAACGCACTCGACTTCGTTTCGAGTTCACCGGCCAGCAGTGCGGGGATTTCCGCGTCCCGGAAGGCGTAGCCGCCGCTGATCGGGGCCAGCGCGCGCAGCCGGAACCGCGGGTCCGCGTGCCCGTCCAGCGCCCGCGCCAGGCCCAGCGCCGCCGACGCGCCCTGGGAGAACCCGGCGACCAGCACGTCCCGGCCCATCCGGTGCCCGAGGAACTCCCGTGTGGCACGCAGCATGTCCAGTGACGCGGTGGTCTCGGACGGAACGTCCATCCACGGGTGGAAGCCGGGCCCGGTGCCCAGCCCGAGGTAGTCGGGCGCGACCGTGGCGAAGCCCGCCGACGCGTAGGTCAGCGCGGGCGACGTCGCGAAGTCCTTGGCACGTATGGAAGGCGCGTCACCGCGGTAGCTGGTTGTCCCGTGTTCGGTGACCACAGTGGACAGTGTGCCGGATCCGCCCTCGGGAACCATCAGCAGCCCGCTCGCCGTGGCCGGCCGGTTCCGCGCGTCCACCGTCCGGTACTCCAGCCGGAAGGCCCGCACGCCATACCGCACTTCTCCGGCGTCGAAACCGGTCGCGGCGAGCTCCCCCGCCACGTCCGCCGCGCTCACGGTGCGCAGCGGCACGACGTCGGCGAGCCGTCCTCTCTCCTGTGCCTCAGCCGATCCCGATCCCGGTCCCGGTCCCGCGACGAGGGCGCAGGCGACGACACCCGCGACAAGCGCGGCACCCCAGCGATGTAAGGAAGTCATGGCTCCGCACGCTACGAACGCCGGGCCCACCGCACACACCGGCCGGCCACCCTCTCCGTGGTAGGGCTCTCCCCCAGGAACCCTTGCGCTGGAGCGCACTCCAGCTCGTAGCGTCGCCCCGTGACCACACAGCACAAGATCGGCTCGGGCTTCGGCGCCCGCAGCACCGCGGACGACGTCCTGGCGGGCATCGGCCTTTCCGGCAAGCTCGCGCTCGTCACCGGCGGTTACTCGGGTATCGGCCTCGAAACGACGCGCGCACTCGCCAAGGCGGGCGCCGAGGTCGTCGTCCCGGCACGCCGGCCGGCCTCCGCCCGCGACGCGGTCAGCGGCATCGACGGCGTCGAGGTCGGCGAACTCGATCTCGGCGATCTCGACAACGTCCGCATCTTCGCGGAGCGTTTTCTCGCCACCGGACGGAAAATCGACATTCTCATCGCGGGCGCCGGGATCATGGCCTGCCCCGAAACCCGGGTCGGCCCCGGCTGGGAGGCGCAGTTCGCGACCAACCACCTCGGCCACTTCGCGCTCGTCAACCGGCTCTGGCCCGCGCTCGCCCAAGACGGCACACGCGTGGTCGTGGTGTCCTCGGCGGGCCACCAGCTCAGTGGAATCCGCTGGGACGACGTCCATTTCGCCACCGGCTACGACCGGTTCCTCGCCTACGGCCAGGCGAAAACCGCCAACGCGCTGTTCGCCCTTCACCTCGACACGCTGGCGAAAAGCATTGGCGTGCGGGCGTTTTCCCTGCACCCCGGCAAGATCCTCACCCCGCTGACCCGGCATCTCGACACCGCGGAGATGATCGGCAACGGCTGGATCGACGAACACGGCACCGTCATCGACCCGTCGTTCAAGACCCCGGAGCAAGGGGCCGCGACCCAGGTGTGGGCGGCGACGTCCCCGCAGCTGGCCGGGCTCGGCGGCGTCTACTGCGAGGACTGCGACGTCGCCGAACCAACCGACCGCTCCGACATGGTCGACGGCGTCCGCGCACACGCGACCGACCCCGGCGAGGCTGCGCGCCTGTGGACGCTGTCGGCGGAACTCACCGGAGTCGACGCGTTCGCGGCGAAAGCCGTCTGAGGCGTCAGACGTTGCGGCGGTACTGCCCGCCGACCTCGAAGAACGCTTCGGTGATCTGACCCAGCGAGCACACCCGCGCGGCATCCATCAGTACCCCGAACAGGTTACCGCCGCGGGTGGCCGCCTCGCGCAGCGCCTTCAGCGCCTGCTGGGCCTCCTCGCGGTGCCTGCCCTGGAAATCGTCCAAACGCGACAGTTGCGAGCGCTTCTCGTCCTCGGTCGCCCGTGCCAGTTCGACCTCGACGTCGTCCTCGCCCTCGTGCGGGTTGCGGAACGTGTTGACGCCGATGATCGGCAATGAGCCGTCGTGCTTCTTGCGCTCGTAGAGGATCGATTCGTCCTGGATCTTGCCGCGCTGGTAACCGGTTTCCATCGCGCCGAGCACGCCGCCGCGTTCGGAGATCCGGTCGAACTCCAGCAGCACGGCCTCCTCGACGAGGTCGGTCAGCTCGTCGATGATGAACGAGCCCTGCAGCGGGTTCTCGTTCTTCGACAGGCCCCATTCCTTGTTGATGATCATCTGGATGGCCATCGCGCGCCGGACCGACGACTCCGATGGCGTCGTGATCGCTTCGTCGAAAGCGTTGGTGTGCAAGGAGTTCGCGTTGTCGTAGAGGGCACACAGGGCCTGCAGCGTGGTGCGGATGTCGTTGAAGCTCATCTCCTGCGCGTGCAGCGAGCGCCCGGAGGTCTGTACGTGGTACTTGAGCTTCTGCGAGCGCTCGTTCGCGCCGTACCGCTCCCGCATCGCCACGGCCCAGATCCGCCGCGCGACCCGGCCCAGCACCGAGTATTCGGCGTCCATCCCGTTGGAGAAGAAGAACGACAGGTTCGGCGCGAAGTCGTCGATGTCCATCCCTCGCGCGAGATACGACTCGACGTAGGTGAAGCCGTTGGACAGCGTGAACGCCAGCTGCGAGATCGGGTTCGCCCCGGCCTCGGCGATGTGATAGCCCGAGATCGACACCGAGTAGAAGTTGCGCACCCCGTGCTCGATGAACCACTCCTGGATGTCGGCCATCATCCGCAGGGAGAACTCGGTGGAGAAGATGCAGGTGTTCTGGCCCTGGTCCTCCTTGAGGATGTCGGCCTGCACGGTGCCGCGCACGTTGCGCAGCGCCCACTCCCGCAGTTCCGCGGCCTCCTCGGCGTTCGGCTCGCGGCCGTGCTCGGCACGGAACGCCTCGACCCGCTGGTCGATCGCGGTGTTGAGGAAGAACGCCAGGATCGTCGGCGCCGGGCCGTTGATCGTCATCGACACCGAGGTGTTCGGCGCGGTCAGGTCGAACCCGTCGTAGAGCGCCTTCATGTCCTCCAGCGTCGCGATGGACACGCCCGAGGTGCCGACCTTGCCGTAGATGTCGGGCCGGGTGTGCGGGTCGTGCCCGTACAACGTGACCGAGTCGAACGCCGTTGAGAGCCGCTTCGCCTCGGAATCCGACGAAAGCAGCTTGAACCGCTGGTTCGTGCGGAACGCGTCGCCCTCGCCCGCGAACATCCGCGCCGGGTCCTCGCCGTCCCGCTTGAACGGGAAAACGCCCGCGGTGTAAGGGAAGTAACCCGGCAGGTGCTCCCGGCGCAGGAACGAGAGCAGCTCGCCGGGGTCGGTGTAGCGAGGGAGCGCGACACGCGGGATCCTGTTGCCGGACAACGTATCCCGCCACAGCGCGGTACGCAGCTCCTTGTCCCGGATCTTCACCACGAACTCGTCTTCGCGGTAGGCCTTGGCCAGCTCGCGGAAGCGGGCGAGCAGGTTTGTCGACTCACCGTCCACATCGGACTCCGCGGCGGCGAGCAGCCCGTCGAGCGCGTCGGTCGAGGCGTCGGCGCCCAGCAGCGCCTCCCGCGCCGCGGCGAGGTGATCCCGCTTGCGCAGCGCGGCGACCTGTTCTTCGGTCTTCGCGTGGTAGCCGCGGACGGTCTCGGCGATCTCGGCCAGGTACCGCGCGCGGTTCCCGGGGATGACCGTGCTGGCGTCCGTGGACACCTTGCCCTCGACCTTCGGGAGCACCCCGGCGGACACCGAAAGCCCGCGCTCGGCGAGCGAGTCGCGCAGATGCTGGTAGAGCGCGGTGACGCCGTCGTCGTTGAACTTCGCCGCACTGGTCCCGAAAACCGGCATGTCAGCGGGGTCGGAGTGGAACGCTTCCCGGTTGCGGACGAGCTGACGCGCGACGTCGCGGCGCGCGTCCTCGGCTCCCCGGCGCTCGAACTTGTTGATCGCGACGACGTCGGCGAAGTCGAGCATGTCGATCTTCTCCAGCTGCGACGCAGCACCGAACTCCGGCGTCATCACGTACAGCGATTCGTCCACGTAGTCGACGATCCCGGCGTCGCCCTGGCCGATACCCGGCGTCTCGACGATCACCAGGTCGTATCCGGCGGCCTTGCACGCCAGGACGGATTCGCTCAGCCCGGCGGGAATCTCGCCGCTGCTGCCCCGCGTGGCCAGCGAACGGAAATACACCGGCGAGCCATCGAGGCAGTTCATCCGGATCCGGTCGCCGAGCAGCGCGCCCCCGCCGCGGCGGCGCGTCGGGTCGACCGCGAGGACCGCGATCCGCAGCTTGTCCTCCTGGTCGAGCCGGAAGCGGCGGATCAGCTCGTCGGTGAGCGAGGACTTGCCGGAACCGCCGGTGCCGGTGATGCCGAGGACGGGGGCCGTGCGCTTCTTCGCCGTCTCGGTGATCGCGTCCAGCCAGTCCGGGGCCAGCGTCCCGGCCTGCAGCTGGGTGAGTACGCGGGCGAGCGAAGGCATGTCACCGGAGAGGAACTCGTCGATCGAGGACGGCGGCCGCGCGGCCAGGTCGACGTCACAGGCCTCGATCATCGTGTTGATCATGCCCGGCAGGCCGAGGCGGTAGCCGTCCTCCGGCGAGAAGATCCGCGCGACACCGCGCGAGTGCAGCAGCTCGATCTCGGCGGGGACGATGACGCCTCCCCCACCCCCGAAAACCTTGATGTGCCCCGCGCCGCGCTCGGCGAGCAACTCCACCAGGTAGGAGAAGTACTCGACGTGCCCGCCCTGGTAGGCGGAGATGGCGACACCCTGTACGTCCTCGGCGATGGCGGCGGTGGCCACCTCGTCGACCGAGCGGTTGTGCCCGAGGTGCACCACCTCCGCGCCCTGCGACTGCAGGATCCGCCGCATGATGTTGATCGACGCGTCGTGCCCGTCGAACAGGCTCGACGCGGTGACGAACCGGACGGGGTTCGCGGGGCGGTACAGGTCGCTGCTCATCCCTCCAAAATACTTGGACTTCCTACTATTGGAAACCCTAGAGGCCGTGACCCGGCTCTCATGGGATGACACGACGGGTTGACAAGTCCCAGCTCGCGGCTATATTCAACCCATAGGTTAATTAACCGATCGATTGAGACCTCATGTCCACTGATCAGCTCAGCGCCACCTTCGCCGCGCTCGCCGACCCGACCCGGCGCGCCATCCTCGCGCGGCTCTCCGCGGGCGAGGCGACGGTCAACGAACTGGCCGCGCCGTTCGAGGTGAGCCTCCAGGCGGTGTCGAAACACCTCAAGGTGCTGGAAAACGCCGGGCTCATCAGCCGCGGGCGCACCCGGCAGTGGCGCCCGTGCCGGCTGGAGGCGGCGCCGCTCGCCGACGTCGCGGACTGGGTCGGCCACTACCGGCGGTTCTGGGAAGGCTCGTTCGACCAGCTCGACGAGCACCTGCGCCGGCTCCGCGAAGCACAGGAAGGAAACCGGGATGCCTGACCACGAACTGACCATCACCCGGGTGTTCGACGCGCCGCGGGAGCTGGTGTTCGCCGCCTGGACCGACCCCGACCAGCTCGCCGCGTGGCTCGGCCCGAAGGGTTACACCGCCCCGGCGGTCACGCTCGATCCGCGTCCCGAGGGCGCCTGGCGTGCCTGCATCCGCGACGAGGCGGGCGACGACGAGCACTGGATGCACGGCACCTACCGGGAGATCTCCGCGCCGGAGCGGCTGGTGTTCACCTTCACCTGGGACACCGAAGGCGACATGCGCGAACAGACCCTGGTCACCATCCACTTCGCCGATCTCGGCGGCAAGACCGAGATGACGTTCCACCAGACCGGCTTCCCGACCGTCGCCGAGCGCGACGGCCACCACGGCGGCTGGTCGGAAGCGTTCGACGACCTCGTGCACCACCTGACGTGAAGGAGAAATCATGACGCTGCCGAAGATCGTCTCGCCCGAGGAGTGGCAGACGGCCCGAGACACCTTGCTGGTCAAGGAAAAGGAGCTCACCAAGGCGCAGGACGCGCTGGCCGCCGAGCGGCGCGGGCTGCCGATGGTGCGCTTCGACGCGAAGTACGAGTTCGACACACCGGCCGGGCCGAAGAGCCTGCTCGACCTGTTCGAGGGACGCCGTCAGCTGATCGTGTACCACTTCATGCTGCACCCCGGTGACGAGGTGGGCTGCCCCGGCTGTTCGCTGGTGGTCGACAACATCGGACACCTCGCGCATCTGCATGCCCGCGACGTCACCCTCACCGTCGTCGCGCCGGCGACGCTGGCGGAGATCGAGCGCTACAAGGCACGGATGGGCTGGACGGTCCCCTGGGTCTCCGCGCATGGCAGCGAGTTCACCGCCGACAGCGGTGTCGGCGGCGGCTTCGGGATCAGCGTGTTCCTGCGGGACGGCGACGACGTGTTCCGCACCTACTTCACCACCGGCCGCGGCGGCGATCAGCTGGTCGGCACCCTGCGCTATCTGGACCTCACCCCGTTCGGGCGGCAGGAGGACTGGGAGGAGAACAGCCCCGGCACGGACACGCCCAGCTCCTGGTGGCGCCGCCACAACGAGTACTGATCCCCGCCGCGAAAAAACTTCCGGTGAGGATGTCAAGGTCGCGCGGGGTGCTCCGACTATCCGGTGAAGGACCCCTTCACCGGAACCGAGGAGCACCCCATGCGCGAGATCGTCTACCTGGTCCACACCTCCCTCGACGGCTACGTCGAGGGCCCGGGCGGCGAGTTCGACTGGCCGGTCATGGGCCCGGAGCTGTCCGCCTACTCCCAGGCGCTGACCGGTCGCAGCGGCACGTTCGCCTACGGCCGCCGGGTGTGGGAGATGATGGCGGGGTACTGGCCCGAGGCCGAATCGCATTCGGACCACCCGCACGACCTGGCCTTCGCCCCGGTCTGGCGTGCGACCCCGAAGGTCGTCTTCTCCCGCACGCTGACCGAGGCCGGCTGGAACACCCGCGTCCTCGGCGGCGACCTCGGCGAGGAAACCGCCGCGCTGAAACGGGAACCGGGCAAGGACATCCTGCTCATGGGCGGCGCGGAACTGGCCACCGCGCTCACCGAGCGCGGCCTGATCGACGAGTACCTGATCGTCGTGCACCCCGTCGTGCTCGGCGGCGGGAAGCACGCCTTTCCCGGCCGCCCGGACAGGTTCGGCCTCGAACTCACGGAATCCCGCGTCTTCGACGGGAAGGCCGTCCTGCTGCGCTACCGGCGCGCGGTCACGCTGTGAGCTGAATCCGTGCCGGGCTGGGTGATGTCGCGAATGACCCATTGAGGACGTTCAATGTCGCCAATGTCCCATTCGCGACACGTCAGAGGGTGATCACGATCTTGCCGTGGACGTGACGTCCGGCTTGCAGTGTCACGGCGTCGCGGATCTTCTCGATCGGGAAACTGGCGGCGATCGGCACGGTGAGCTCGCCGGCGAGGATCGCGTCGGTGATCCGCTTCATGGCGTCCGGCTCCGCGTCGAAACCGCCGGTCGCGCGCACGCCGCCGGGAGGGGTGGGCCCCGCGGCGATGGTGGAGATCCGCTCGGGCGGCACGCCGAGCGCGAGCGCGGTCTCGGCCGTCTCGGTGCCGAACAGGTCGGTCGCCGCGGTCACGCCGTCGGGGGCGAGTGCCCGTACCCGATCAGTCAGTCCGGGGCCGTATGTCACGGGCTCGGCACCGAATTGGCGCAGGAACTCGAAAGTACTCTCCGCGGCGGTCCCGATCACCCGGGCGCCGGCGAGCTTCGCGAGCTGTACCACGAACACACCGACGCCGCCCGCGGCACCGCCGACCAGGACGGTGTCGCCCGCCCGTGGATCGATGGCCGCCAGCGCGGCGGCAGCGGTCATACCTGCCACCGGGAGCGTTGCCGCCACCTCGTCGCCGACGCCCTCCGGCGTCGGCCAAAGCGCGTCGGGCGCCGCAGTGGGCGTCTTGACCACCACGAAATCGGCGACGGCCCTGCTCAGCGCGCCGCCGTGGACACGGTCGCCCACAGCGAATCCCGTGGCGCCGGGCCCGGCCTCGTCGACGACCCCGGCGAAGTCGAAACCGAAGCCCGATGGCACGGTGATACCGAACTGGGCGGCCGCTTCGGGCCGCGCCGCGATACCCCAGTCCATGGGATTCAGACCGGCGGCCGTGACACGGACGCGGACCTCGCCGGGCCCGGCGTGCGGCTCCGGAATCTCTCGCAACTCCAACACTTCCGGGCCTCCGAACGTCTCATGGACAACGGCTCGGCTCATGGGGACCTCCAATGACACGGTGATAGGACCGTTCGCGGCACGATCCAATAAGGACTGTCCTATCGCAACGATGACCAGAACTCGACGAGGATCTCGGCGGCCTGTTTCGGCGCCTGGTACGGCCAGAAGTGACCCACGCCTTCGAGCAGCCGGAACCGCGCACCCAACGCGGCGGCCACCTCGCGTGCCTTGGCCTCGTCGGAGAACTCGTCGTCGGCCGGGTGCAGGATCAGGCCCGGCGCGCCGGTCGGGGTGAGCGGGCCCCAGTCGGCGTGCGCGGTCGACGTGACCGAGCGGTACAGCGACAGGATGGACGCGCCCATGGTCTCGGTGAAGCCTTCGGCCATTTCCCGTGCGTCCTCCTTCGACAGGCCCCACTGGGCGGCGGAACCGGCGAAGGCCTGGGGCTCCGTGGCGACCATGGCCGCGATCGCCGCCTCACCCTCGCCGGGCGTCCGCCAGGTCCGCGCAAGGGAGTGCCAGACGTAGCCGGGATGCAGGAAGCCGCCGACGTCGGCGACCCAGGAGCGCAGTGGCCGGGTCATCGCCAGCCGGTACACCAGCCCGGCGCCCCAGTCATGGCCGACCAGGTCGACGGTGTCGTACTGGTCGAGCTGCTCGGCGACCCAGTCGACGTACTCGTCCTTGGTCGAGGTGAACCCGTCCGGCAGCGAGCCGTCGAACCCCGGCAGGGTCAGCGCCACCGACTCGGCGCCGATCCCGGCCCGCACCTTGCGCCAGACCGCGGCTGTTTCCGGTACTCCGTGGAGAAAAACGATCATGGTACTTCGGGACCTCCGACACCACAGTGATGAGACTTGGTCCCATCACCATACACGAGTGACGGGACCAAGTGCCGTAAACTGGCCCCATGGCCCGCTGGCAACCCAACGCATCACAGCGACTCGTGGTCGCTGCCCTGGAACTGTTCGAGGAACGGGGTTACGAGAACACGACGGTGATCGAGATCGCCGAACGTGCCGGGCTCACCAAGAGCACCTTCTTCCGGCATTTCCCGGACAAGCGGGAAGTGCTCTTCGGCGGGGGCACGATGACCGGGCTGCTCGTCGACGGGATCGCCGCGGCGCCGGCCAGCGCCGGCCCGCTCGAAGCGGTGGCTCACGCTCTGGACGTGATCGGCAGGGAAGCCTTCCCACCCGATCGTCGTGAATTCGGCGCCCGGCGGCAGGCAGTGATCGCCGCCAACCCGGAACTGCGCGAACGCGAGGCACTCAAGGGAATCGGCCTCACCGCGTCGATGATCGACGCGCTCAAGCGCCGCGGCGTTCCCGTCCTGACCGCGCACGTGGCCGCCGAACTGGGCGCGCTCGCCTGGAAAATCGCCTACGAGCGCTGGTGCGACACGACCACCGACAAGGAGTTCGGCGAACTCGCGCGGCGAACACTCACCGAAGTGCGGACAGCCAGCGCCCTTTGCTGACGGCAGACTCCCGACAACACCTCGGCGACTCGCTTGCGCGGCGTTCGGGATCTCAGGCGGACGGCGCCTTGCGATGAGCGCCTGAGATGCCGCGTTCAACGGCGTCGAACGCCCGCTTCACGCGCCGACGGTGCGACACGGCGAGGTCGTCGAGATCCTCTCCTGCCAGCCGACGTCGTACCGTCTCGACGGCGACTGTCCGATACGCGGCGACGAGCAGGGCCGCGGCCAACGTGCTGTCGCCGTCGAAACTCGCGTCCGCGTCGAGCTCGGCGGCCAACTCCGTCTCGATTTCGTACCCGAACGCACGGAGCCGTGCGATCAACGCGGGCGAAGCCGCGATGGTCCGCATGATCGGTTCGAGATCCCCACCCAATCCCGAGAGCACGTGCCGCTCCTCGCCGAGCGCGAGGACCGCCCGGCGGAGCGCCCTGATGGCATCCACGTCGTTCGCCCGCTCGCGGATCGCGATCCGCACGATGTCGACGACGTCGGGAAGACGGTCGAGCAGGAGATCTTCCTTGCGCTCGAAGTGCGAGAACACCGTCACCTTCGACACCCCGGCGGCCGCGGCGACTTCCGCGATCGTGACTTCGTCGAAGCCTCGCTCCAGAAACAGCTCGCTCGCGATCTCGGCGATACGCGCCCGCGTCTTCGCCCCGCCTCGATCTCCGCGTTTTGGCATGGAAAACGGGCTCCTTCGCCGGACTGATTCTTTATCCAGTGTACTTATACAGTAAGCTTATCAAGTAAGTCATTTCGGACAAGCTGCCACTTCTAGCGGACACGAAGTTCCGGGCTTTCGGGGAGTTGCCAAGCGCCGCCCCGGTCTTCCGTCGAGAACCGCGCGACGAGGTCGGGAACACGCAGGAAGGTGGCGAATCCGGTGGCGGCGAGGAAAGCGTTGATCCCGAAGCGGCTCCGGGGCATGCCGAGGCGCAACAGGTGCGGTTTCACCGCGGCCTGGATCTCGTCGACGAACGGCCGGAGTGTCGTGTCGTAGTTCGCGAGCGCCCGCGACAGGTCAGCGGGGTGGCGGTTGATCTCGGCGGCCAGGACGTAGGCGCCGACCAGGCCGCCGGAAACCCCCATGCCGCTGTAGGGGGAGGCGCAGTGCGCGGCATCGCCGACCAGGGCGACACGTCCGCGCGACCAGGTGTCCGTACGAACCTGCACGACCTCCTGCGAATAGAAGTCCGGGGTCGTCTCCATGCCGTCGACGAACCGGCCGGTCTGCCATCCCGCGTCGCGGAACCGCCCGGCCCAGAACGCTTTCTGGCGCTCGACCGGCTCGCGATGGACGACCGACGCTTCCTCCGAGGTTTCCCGCAGCACGAAATACACCTGGGTCTCGTCCGGGTTGTGACTCCTGCGCATGATCATCCGGCCACCAGGGGCGATATAGGTGTCGCGGATGTTGCTGTCCGACGCGATGCGCGGAACGAACCAGTACGCCATGTGGATCCCCACCCGCCAGTACGGCTCCGGAGTCCCGGCAGGCAGGAGGGCCCGGCGGACACGCGACCCCTGTCCGTCGGCGCCGACCAGCAGGTCGAACTCGTCGGACGAGCCGTCGGAGCAGTGGGCGACGACCTTCTTCTCATCCTGCTCGAAGCGGTCCACGCTCGTCCCGAAGACGTAGTCGACGTCGTTCTTCGTCGCATCATGGAGAATGCGCACGAGGTCTCCCCGCATGATCTCGTACTCGGAGGTCAGCATCTGGCGCCCCTGGCCGGACGTGTTGGCCATGATCGTCGCCCGCGCCTTGCCCCGGGTGTCCACAAAGGCGACGCCGGCTTCGTCCACAAGCTTGCTCTTCACGACATCGAGAAGTCCCATGGCCTCGACCGCCTCGATGCCTTGACCACGGAGATCGACCTGGGCGCCGGTGGCCCGCAGCGCCGGGAAGCGCTCGGCGACCACGACCCGATGACCACCTCGCACCAGCCAGTAGGCCAATGCCTGTCCCGCGACACCAGCGCCGCAGACGAGGACCTTCAGGGAGCGCGTTCCGGATGTGGATGTCATGACACCGATTCCCCTTCTGTCAGCACCAGGAAGATGATCGAGCGACACCCGTCCCGGTCTCCCCGGTTCGACCTGGCGCACTGAATGCTTACTCGATAAGCTTACCAGGTAAGTTTACTGAGTCTCAGCAATGTGCTCCGGGAGACGCCCGGTCGCTGCTCGATGGGAGAACTGATGACGTCGCCGACCCCGCCGCGTCCGGTCACCATGTCGCGCGAGCGCTACGGCCCAGGACCCGAGCTTTCCGAACACGCACGCACGGGCAGGCCGGCCAGAACGGACACGCCGTTCGGGGTGTCCGCCTGGCTGGTCACCCGCCACGAGGATGTGCGTGCCGTACTCGGCGACGCCGACCGGTTCAGCAGCGCGGGTCTTGCCCGGCACGCGGATCCCGCCGCCTCGCGAACCGATGCCGCCGCGTCCGGACGACAGCAGTTCGCCGACGCGGCATCGTTCATGGTCGGTCAGGACCCGCCCGAGCACACCCGGCTACGCCGGCTGCTCACCCCGGAGTTCACGATGCGCCGCATGCGTGTGCTGGAGCCTCGGGTGCGGGCCGTTGTCGGCGAAGTTCTCGACGACATGCGGGACGCCGGCCCGCCGGCCGACCTCGTCGAGAGCTTCGCGCTGCCCATCCCCTCCCTGGTCATCTGCGAACTCCTGGGAGTTCCCTACTCCGACCGGGAGATGTTCCAACGTCTGTCGTCGGTTCAGCTTCGGCTCACCGCCTCACAGGACGAACGAACCGCGGCGTTCCTTGCTCTTCGTACTTACCTGAGCGATCTCGTCAACCGGCATCGCGGTGCTCCGGGTGACGACCTGATCGGCATGCTAATCCGCGAGCACGATGAGGACGTCAGTCACGACGAGCTGGTCGGTATCGCCCTTGTGCTGCTGATCGCGGGGCACGAGACCACGGCCAGCACCCTCGGCGCGGGCACCGCCCTGTTGCTCGAGCACCCCGGACAACTGGCCGCGATTCGCGACGAGCCCGAGCGTGTCGACGATGCCGTCGAAGAACTGCTCCGGTTTCTCACTCCGGTGCACTCTGGTCTTCCTCGAACCGTCATGGTGGACGCCACCGTCGGCGGGCAGGAAATGCGCACCGGCGATCTGGTCGTTCCGTCGCTCCCCATGGCCAACCGGGACCCGGGTCTTGCCGCCGCGCCAGACGACTTCGACATCTCACGGAAACCGGTCCCGCACGTGACTTTCGGACACGGCATCCACCACTGCATCGGCGCGCCACTGGCCAGGATGGAACTACGGATCGCGCTACCAGCGTTACTGCGACGCTTCCCCAGGCTCCGGCTCGATGGTGATCCGGCAGACATCCGCTTTCGCACCATGACAGCCGTGCACGGCGTCGAACGGCTCTCCGTCGCCTGGTGATCCACGGTGGCCGGATTTCCTCGGGATCGCCCGCCCGGCCGCGTCGTCTCCTGTGCGCCCGACTTTTGAGGAACGATCGTTCTTGACTGATCGTTCCTCAAAAGTCTATCGTCGTGGCATGGGCAGGCGAAGGGCGTTCGACGAGGACGAGGTGGTGCGCGCCGCCGTGGGGTTGTTCGGTGGCCGCGCGTACGACGGAGTGTCCATCGACGACCTCGTGACCCACCTCGGCGTGCACCGCAACAGCCTGTACAAGACGTTCGGCAGCAAGCGCGGCCTCTACCTGGTCGCCCTGCGCCGCCACCTCGCCGACGACGTCCGCCCCTTGACCGAAAAGCTCGCCGCGGCAACGGATGCCGCGACCGCGCTGCGGCTCATCACGTCAGCCGACCTCGGTCTGCTGCTGCTCGCGGCGGCCGAACGGGCACCGGCCGACGAGGAGGTGGCCGCCGAGGTGGCCGCGGCGCTGGCCGCCGCCGACCAGGCGATCGCCGACGCGCTCGGCATTTCCACCGCACTGGCCGCCGCCCTCACGGCCGCCGCACTGGGCATCCTCCTGCGCGGCAACCCCGACGGTGTCGGCACCGCGCTGACCCACCGCCTCGATCCGCTTAACTGACAAGGAAACAAACATGGCACTGGTCACCATCGACGGCGACGATCTCGTTGTCGTGATCGAGGGTCTCGACAAGCTCTGGGCCTTCAAGAGCAGCATGACCATCCCGCTGGCCAACGTCCGCGGCGCGACCGCGGACCCCGGCATCGCAGCCGATCCCCAGGGGATCCGTGCGCCGGGTGCCCACGTGCCCGGCGTGATCACGGCGGGCACGTTCCACCTCGACGGCGAAAAGGTCTTCTGGGACGTCAAAAACCCGTCGAAGGCCGTCGTGATCGAACTCGCCGACGAGCGCTACGCCCGCCTGGTCGTCCAAGTCGACGATCCCCGCGCGACCGTCGCGCTGGTCGAGAACGCCCTGCGCTGATCCTGAGTTGCGTTTCACACCAGCTCGCCGCCCGCGGGGCAGGCCGACGCGGGAACGCCCGGGGCTACTGGGCAGGTTCGTCAGCCTCGCATGGGCCGGGACCGATGCCTGTGATCGCCAATCCGAGTAAGTGCCGAACGTCTGCCGTGGCGTCCTGTTCTGCGAGTAGCGACATCGCGTTGACCAACGCCAGCGTGTCGGCCACAGTGACGTCCGCGCCGGCCGCTTGGGCGGCGCTCAGCAGGGAATCCGCCGCGGCGGCAAGGGTCTGGTGGCCGCAAACCTTTGTGGGGGCGTCGTCGTCCGACGGCGGCAGCAGGGTCATCACCAGCCCGCGGTTCGCCACCGTGTACTCCAGCGCCGCCCGAAGCCAGTGAAAGAGCGCCGGACCCGGTTCCTGCTCGGCCTTCAGCCGGTCGGCGACCGCGGCGACCGCCTCGGTGCGCTCTTGGAACACTGCCTCCGCCAGCTGGCGCCGGGAACGAAAGTGGCGGTGCAGCGTGGCTGATCCGACTCCAGCGTCCTTCGCGATCGCCTCGAGTGAGGCGTCGACGCCGTACCGCTGGAACGCGGTCTCGGCCGCCTGCACGATCTGCTCGCGACTGCGCCGGGCGTCGGCTCGCAGAGTTCTCATCGACAACTCCGGCTTGAAAAGTGGGTTGGCTGGCGTCATGGACCCCCAGCCGGACAGTTCCGATCTCGTGTACCGCATCCTGCACACGTTGACCCGCAACCACCTGCCCGGCGCCGAAAAAGCGGCCGAGCTGGAGCGGCTCACGGCGGAACTGGAACCCTTCGCCGTCGGCGAAGGGTTCCGCGAGCGCCACCTCGGTGAGCTGTGCGCGCAGCTGCACCGGACCATCGATTCCTACCGGCAGGCAGGAGCCAGGGTCAGCGAGCGTTGGCCGCCCGCAGCGCGATCCACTGCCGCATCGCGTACTCGACGAGCGTGATCAGCGTCTGCTTCGTCGACTCGCGATCCCGGGCGTCGCACCGCACGATCGGGATGTTCGGGTCGATCGACAGGGCCTCGCGCACGTCGTTGATGTCGTGCTCGAGGATGCCGTCGAACGTGTTGACCCCGACGATGTAGGGCAGCCCGCGGTCCTCGAAGAAGTCGATCGGGGCGAACGAGTCGGCCAGCCGCCGGGTGTCGGCGAGCACCACCGCGCCGATCGCGCCGCGGACCAGGTCGTCCCACATGAACCAGAACCGCTGCTGTCCCGGCGTGCCGAACAGGTAGAGGATCAGGTCCGCGTCCAGCGACACGCGGCCGAAGTCCATGGCCACGGTCGTCGTCGACTTGTTCGGGGTCTGGTCCAGATTGTCGATGCCGCGACTCGCGTCGGTCATCATCGCCTCGGTCGTGAGCGGAACGATTTCCGACACCGAACCGACGAACGTCGTCTTGCCCGCCCCGAAGCCGCCGGCCACCACGATCTTCGCCGAGGTCATGGTGGGAGGCGCGGTCTCCCGCGGAGCCTTATAGCCGACGGAGTCCACTCAAAACCCTTTCCATCAACACCAGATGTGCCTCGGCGCCGTCATTCCCGGATATCGTCCTGTGCACCGTGACCAGCCCCGCGTCCGCCGCGTCGCTGATCAGCACCCTGGCCACACCCAGTGGTACGCGCAGGGCCGCCGCGATCTCGGCGACCGAACGCGGGGTCCGGCACTCTTCCATGATCGAGATGTTCTCGATCCGATCCGCCGCCCCCTCGGGGAGGCCCCCCGAAACGGCGTAGTCCTTGGTGGAGATCAACGTCTCCAGCTCAAGAGCATAATTGGCCCTCGTCCGGCCACCGGTGAGGGCATAGGGCCGCACGATCGCCGTCTCCTCCGCCGGGCTCGGCGGATCGAACACGGCGGGCATCACGAACTCGCCGCTGGGCGGGCCCGGGTCGAACATGCCGCCCGGTCTCGGCCCATCGGCGTCGGTACTGCCCGGGGGAGAGACTAGTGAGGTCACGCGGTCTCCTTGCTCGGCAGGCGGCTGCCTGTTATCCCCCTCTTCCGCGGCCGCGTGTGCTCCGGCGGCCGGGGGTTGCGGGGACTCCTTGTTCTTCTTGCGTTTCCGCCGGGCACGGCCCGAGTCCAGGGTGAAGCCGTTGAGGACGTCGGCGAACGTGCCGTCGTCCCCGCCACCGGAAGCGTCGCGCGCTCCCGGCTCTTCGCCGTATCCGGACCCCGTGCTCATCGCGGTATCATCCCACCGGTTCGCCGATCAGCGACCCGCCCGCGCCCTGAAGTTGCGCGCGAAGTTCCGGGGTGAGGATCTGGCCGACCCGGTCGACCAGCATCGTCATCTCGTAGGCGACCTGCCCGATGTCGCAGTTCGGCGCCGCGAGGATCGCCAGGCACGAGCCGTCGCTGATCGACATCAGGATCATGATGCCGAGCTCCATCTCGACCACGGTCTCGTTGACCGCGCCCGCCTCGAAGCACCGCGCGGCGCCCTGGGTGAGGCTGACCAGGCCCGACGCCACCGCGGCGAGCTGGTCGGCGCGGTCGAGCGGCAGCCGGTTGGAGGCGGTCAGCAGCAGGCCGTCCGCCGAGACGACGACAGCGTGCGCCACGCCCGGTACCCGCTCGGCGAAGTCGTTGACGAGCCATCCGAACTGGTTCTGTTGCGGCTGCCCGGTACTCGGCGAGGTCATTCACCCTCCAGTGTTTCGTGGTTGCTTTCGGCGGCCCGCGCGTTGTGGTGCCGTCCGCGCTGGATGCCCTGCTGGAAGCTGCTCAGGCGACCGCGTACATCGTGCGCGTCGCGTTGTGGTCGGGGATTGGACCCTCCGGCGAGTGGTGCGACGCTACCCGGAAGCAGTTGCTCCCCGCGACGCCGCCGGGGCAATCCTGCCGAAGTGAACGCCGAAGGTGTCGACTGGGACACCGATTGCGCACTCCGCCAGCCCTCGTCCGAGCCGAACGACCACGCGGCGTCCGCGGTCCGGTCGGCCACCGCCGTCGCCGGGACCTCGGGCCGTGGCTGCTCCAGCGGCTCGACCAGCGGCGGCTGCGGTACCTCCGCCGCGGGCGTCTCGACGGGCTGCTGCACGGCAGGTGCCTCGGCTCCCGGCTGCGCCGCGGGCGTCCGAGAGGCCGGTGTCCGAGAGGCCGGTGTCTGGGCGGCCGGTGGCTGAGCGGCGGGTGCCGCGGCGGCGGGCTGGGCGGCGGGTGGCGGGGTGGCCGGACGGCGCCGGGACGGCAGCACCGACGGCGGCGTGGCGGGACGACCCGCGGGTGTGGTGCCCGGCGCGGCCTGCGCCGGCTGACCGGCGGCGGCCGGATTGGCCTGCTGCTCCGGCTGCTGCGGGGCGACGGGCTTTTCCGGGGCCGCGGCGGGCGCTTCCGGCACGGCCTGCTGGACCTCCAGCCGGCCGCGGTACACCCCCTGCTGGAAGCTGCTGAGCCTGCCGCGGACATCGGCCGGATCCCGGACCGGCAGCTCCGGCTTGGCCTCCGCGGCCGCCTCGGCCGGGGCGGGCGCCGCCGGGACGGCGCTGCCCGGCAACAGCCGCTCGCCACGACGGCGGCGTGGCAGCCCGGCCTGGGTGAACGACGTGGGCGTGGCCTGTGCCTGCGTCACCGCCTGCACGGTCCGCCAGTTCTCGTCGCTCGCGAAGTCCCAGCTGCGCCGTTCCTGCTCGGCGAGGTCCTGCTCGGCGGAATCCTTGCCGCCCTTGGCTTTCTCGGTGTCCTTTTCGGACCCGTCCGTTTCGGGCTCCTTCGCCGCGGGCTGCTGCTCGCCGTCCGCGGCCGGTTTCGCGGGCTCACGGAACCACGCCGAGAGCATCTCGTCGAAGATCGGCGTCGTCTCCGACCGCTTCGGTGCGGGTGCCGGGGCCGGGGCGGGCGGCGGGGCCGAGGTGGCCGCCTGCTGCCACCAGTCGGACAACGCGGTCCCGTTGGCGGAGAACAGGTCCTTCCCCGAAGGCAGCTCGGCGGGCTCCTCGGCCGCCTTCGGCTCCGGTTCGGGCTGACGCGGCGGAGGCGGCGCGGCCAGCGGCGCCGGCGGGGCGGCGGGGGGTTCGTCGCTGGGGATCGGGCTGAACAGCGCGGTGCCGGAGATCTCCAGATCCGAAGGCGGCCGGGCCACCTGCGGCGGCGTGTGCCCGTTGTTCGTGTGGCCGGCGAGGTCGCTCGCCGAGGGCCACCGGTTCTCCCCCGGCTGCGCCGGGACGTGCACCGCCGAGCCGTTGACCGGCAGCCGCCGCGGCAGCCCGCCGGTGGTCTGCGTGTTCTGCGTGGTCTGCATGGGCGGCCGGGTGATCGGCCCGGTCGCCGGGCCCGCGTCGGTCACCGTGACCAGCTCGGCGGGGACGACGACGGTCGCGCGCACGCCGACGATGTCCTTGCCGCCGTGCAGCGAGACGCCGATGCGGTGCCTGCTGGCCAGCCGGCCGACCACGAACAGGCCCATCCGGCGCGAGGTCGCCAGGTCCACCGACCCGGCCTCGGTCAGCCGGGCGTTCGCCTCGGCGACCTCGGCGGCGTTCATCCCGATGCCCTTGTCGAGGATGTCGATGTTGAGCGAACCGTCCTCGCCGAGCCTGGTCGCCACGGTCACCTGCGTGGCCGGGGCGGAGAACGCCGTCGCGTTGTCCAGCAGCTCCGCCACCAGCCGCATCAGGTCGCTGGCCGCGTAGCCCACGATCGTGGCCGACGGCGGCGGCTGCACGACGACACGCTGGTACTGCTCGATCTCCGACACCGCGGCACGCAGCATGTCGGTGGTGCCGACCGGCCTGCCGGAGCGGCGGCCCGGCTCGGCGCCGGAGAGCACCATGAGGTTCTCGTTGTTGCGCCGCATCCGGGTGGCGAGGTGGTCGAGCTGGAACAGCGTGGCGAGCTGGTCGGCGTCCTCCTCGTCCCGCTCGAGCTGTTCGATGAGCTGCAGCTGCCGCTGCACGAGGCTCTGGCTGCGCCGCGACAGGTTGACGAACACGCTGCCGTACCCGGTGCGCATCGCGGCCTGCTCGGTGGCCAGCCGCAGCGCCTGGTGGTGCACCTTGTCGAAGGCCCGGGCCACCTCGCCGATCTCGTCGTCGGCACCCACCGCGACCGGCTGGACCTCGGTGCTCTGCGCGCGGCCCTCCTGGATGTTGCGGACCGCGTCGGGCAGCTGGTTCTCGGCGACGTCGAGCGCGCTGCGGCGCAGCACCTTCAGCGAACGCAGCAGCTGGCGGGTGATGAGGAAGACGACCGCGACGGCGAGCACGAGCGCGCCGAACAACAGCACCGCGAGCAGCCCGGCGCCGCTGCTGGAGTCCTCGACCAGTTCCGCCGACGCGGCACCGACCTGGTCGCCCATCCGCTTGGCGACCTCGCCGAGCTTCCCGAGCATCGCCGAGGAGCTGTCGTTCCACTCGGCGGCGGCCATCCGCCGGAGTGCCTGGTCGCTCGCCACGCCCGTGGTCCCGCGTACCGCCTTGGCCAGCCGGTCGCGGGTCTGCACAGCGCTGCCCGACACTGTCCTGTCGAAGTCCGCGCGCTGCGCGTCGGTGGCCGCGGCGCGAAACGCCGCGAGCCGGTCGGCCAGCCGCAGCTCGGCCGTGTTGAGCTGATCGAGCGCGCTCGGCGCGAGACCCGCCCTGGCTATCCCGAAGGAGACCAGCGCCTGGCTGGTCGAGAGCTGGTCGCCGGCGACGGTCAGTTCGTGCAGCGCGTTCGGGGTCCCGCCCAGCGCGTCGTCGGTGGACCCGGCGGCCAGCGCGGTGTCCAGATCCATCAACGCGGCGGTCATCGTGGAGTACTCGGCGATCGCCTGGAGCGGTTCGAGCTGACCGGAAGCCGCCTGCTTCCGGACCGAGGCGAGCCGGTCGAGCTGGCCGGAAGCCGCCTTCGCGAGCCCGTCGACGCCCGGCGCGGCCTCCGCGGCCCGCCCCGCCGCGGCGGTGTACGGGCCGACCGCGGCGTCGACCTCGGCACGGGCGGCGGTCAGTTCCGGGGTGCCGCCCACGGTGCCCGCGGTCAGCGTCGCCGCGGTGACGGTGCGTTCGTGCTCGAGCCCGGTGGCCAGCGCGCGGACCTGCGAGCCGAGCGCGACGAGCCGGTCGATCCGCTGGTAGCCGCCCGAGCGGCCGACCTGGCTCGCGATCGTGGTGACACCCAGTACCAGCGCGATGATGATCGGCACCACGGTGACGGCCGCGAGCTTGACCGGCAGGCTCCAGTCCCGCCAGCGCACCAGCGCCTGCCAGGCCGACGCCCAGCGTGAACGCTGGGGCGGGCGGCCGAGCAGCTTGCCAACAGGCACTTGGCCTTCTCCTGCAACGGTCACGTAAGTGACTCCCTGTCCGGCGTCGTGGAGCCGCGGCGACGGCACCCGGTGCTTGCGGCGCGGTCCCCGGCCTTGCGGCGTGCCGCGCGATCACCCCGTGCGCACTGTAGGCCCGGGCGGCACACGGCGCGGCTCTCGTTCCCGGGCTGCCACCCGGTGCGCTCCACGTGCACTGCGCAACTTGCGTACTGCACGGTCGTCGAGATCAACTTTTCGGTGCCAATCGATCGCTGCGGTCAGCTGGGCCAAAGAATCGTACACCAATGGTGGCCCGGTCAATTCCGTTCCGTATATGGGTGCTGACCTGGGAAAATGCGTTCATCACCGGGTGCCCCGGACACGCATTCCGCCCCGCCGGGGGACAAACGGGTAATTCCGGTTACCGGACGCGTCGGGCTCGGGCACTCGGACGTCACCCGTTTAGCCCACGAAGGGTAGTCAGTTCCCCCTTCAGGTGTACTCAGCGTGCCCCCATCGGGTGGGTCAAGGGGTGAGATATGCCCGATGTTGTGGCCTTGCGCGAGTACGCCACACTGGGCGGTGATTTCTGACGGAATCCTAGCCACAGCCTGGGGATCTTCACCAAGGCACCCCTCGAGGAGCGCCACCACGGGCCCGAGAGGGTGACCCGGCTACCAACGGTCACCGGATCGCGGGCGCCCAGCCAGGCACTACTCCGTTCGCCGCATCGTCCGGAACTGCCCGCGACATCGCGTGACAACTGCGCTCACTATTCCGAGTGATTTGCCCGTGATCGTCCTGTCAACGGCGTTTACCGTTATTTTCCTCCGGCAGAACGAATACCCACCGTGGCCCTCGCCGAACGCCAGGTGCCTATTCCCGGTCACCGGGGCCATGACTACTATGCGAGCCTCGTAGTCCGGCCGGGCGAGTGAACCCACTCGGCGAGCGCGCCAGCCCCGCGGCGGACGCAAGTTGCCGGAGGCACCCATGCACAACGTCGCGCGTCCCGACGCGACGAGCAGCGCCCTCGAGGAGACCGGCCGCATCCCGGTCCTGTTCGCGGGCGAGCTGCCCAGTTCCGAGACCCCCGACCAGCCCCGCCGCGCGGCGCGGCCCGCCGGACCGGCGAAGCCGGACTACGACCGGATCCAGCACAGCCAGGAGTTCCGCTCGCTGCGCAGGCGGTTCCGGTGGTTCGCCTTCCCGATGAGCGTGGCCTTCTTCGTCTGGTATCTCACCTACGTCCTGCTCGCGGCGTATGCGCACGACTTCATGAGCACCAAGGTGTTCGGCCAGGTCAACGTCGGCATGCTGCTGGGCCTGGGGCAGTTCGTCAGCACCGCGCTGATCACCTGGCTGTACGTGCGGTTCGCCCGGCGCCGGCTCGACCCGATGGTCGCCGACATCCGTGAACGCGCGGAGGTGGATCCCCGATGACGTCGACGCTCGCCGCGGGGATCCCCGCGAACAACCCGGTCCTCAACACCCTGGTCTTCGCCCTGTTCGTCGCGATCACCCTGTTCGTCGTGTACCGGGCAAGCAGCCGCAACTCCTCGACCTCGGACTACTACGCGGCGGGAAGCGCTTTCACCGGGCGGCAGAACGGCATCGCGCTGTCCGGGGACTTCCTGTCCGCAGCGTCGTTCCTCGGCATCGCGGGCGCGATCGCGATCCACGGCTACGACGGGTTCCTCTACTCCATCGGCTTCCTCGTGGCCTGGCTGATCGACCTGCTGCTGATCGCCGAACTGCTGCGCAACACCGGCCGCTACACCGTCGGCGACGTGCTCAGCTTCCGGATGAAGCAACGCCCGGTCCGCGCCGCCGCCGCGACGTCCACTCTGGTCATCTCGCTCTTCTACATGCTCGCGCAGATGGCGGGCGCCGGCGGGCTGGTGGCGCTGCTGCTGAACATCCACGGCAAGTTCGGCCAGGCGCTGGTGATCGGTGGCGTCGGCCTGGTCATGGTGCTGTACGTGCTGGTCGGCGGTATGAAGGGCACCACGTGGGTGCAGATCATCAAGGCGACCATCCTGCTGCTCGCGGGCGCGCTGATCACCGTGTTCCTGTTCGGCAAGTTCGGGTTCAGCTTCTCCAACCTGCTCTCGGCCGCGGCGGAGAAGAGCCCGCTCGGCGAGAAGCTGTTCGAGCCGGGCGGCTCCTACGGTACGAGCGGTGTCACCAAACTCGACTTCGTCTCCCTCGCGCTCGCCCTCGTCCTCGGCCTGTCGTCGCTGCCCCACCTGCTGATGCGCTTCTACACGGTGCCCAACGCCCGCGAATCCCGCCGCTCGGTGGTGTGGGCGGTCGTCTGCATGCTCGTGTTCTATCTGTGCACGCTGGTGATCGGCTTCGGCGCGGCCGCGCTCGTCGGCACGGACGAGATCAAGGCGGCACCCGGCGGCGAGAACTCGGCCGCTCCCCTGCTCGCGCTGCACGTCGGCGGGACGCTCCTGCTCGGCGTCATCTCGGCGGTGGCGTTCGCGACGATCCTCGCCGTGGTCGCCGGGCTGACACTCACCGCGTCCGCGTCGTTCGCCCATGACGTGTACGCCAACATCTTCAAGCGCGGCAAGGCCGAACCACGCGACGAGGTCCGCGTCGCCCGGATCACCGCGATCGTGGTCGGTGTGCTCGCGATCCTCGGCGGCATCCTCGCCAACGGGCAGAACGTCGCGTTCCTCGTGGCACTCGCCTTCGCCGTCGCCGCCTCGACGAACCTCTCGACGCTGCTGTACACCCTGTTCTGGAAACGGTTCAACACCACGGGCACGTTGTGGGGCATCTACGGCGGGCTCATCGCCTGCCTGGTACTGGTGCTCTTCTCCCCCGTCGTCTCCGGCGACCCGGACTCGATCGTCAAGGGCATCGACTTCCACTGGTTCCCGCTGAAGAACCCGGGCCTGGTGTCGATCCCGTTCTCGTTCCTGTGCGGCTTCGTCGGCACACTGGTCGGCCGGTCGAAGGCCGACCCCGCCAAGCACGCCGAGATGGAGGTCCGGTCCCTGACCGGCATCGGCTCCTGACGCGCTAGCCTTTCCGGAGGCCGTCGAGCACGACGCCGAGCATGCGTTCGACGTCCTCCGGGGTGGCGTACTGGCTCACCGAGCCGACCCCGTGACACAGCCGCAGCACGTCGGTACCCGTGACGTCGTCACGGATCAACCCGGCCTCCTGCGCGGCCGACACCAGCGCACCCGAGGCCGCCTGGGTGCGGACGCGGCAGAGCGCGAACGTCTCCGACTCGTGGTCGAGCGCGGCCTTGAGCGCGACGGTCAGCCCCCGCCGCTCGGCGTAGTAGCGCACCTGGTTCCGCATCCACGCTTCGAGCGCCTCGCCAGGGGGTAGCTCTGCGAGCAGGTCGAACGCGTGCTGCGCCAGGGTCTCGACCTCGTCGCGGTAGACCGCTTCGAACAACTTCTCCCTGGTCGGGAAGTGCCGATACAACGTGCCCGCGCCCACGCCCGCCCGCTTCGCGATGTCGTCGAGCGGGACGTCGGTGCCCTCGGCCGCGAAGGCATCCCTGGCCGTCGCCAGGATGCGCTCGTAGTTGCGCCGCGCGTCCGCGCGCATCGGACGGGCCGCGTCCGCGGTCATCCGGCACCTCCTCGTCGACGAACCGGAGAGATTCTCCGAATTCACTTGCGGAACCGGAGAGCTTCTCCATATTATCACTCCGCAACCAAGCGGAGAAGTTCTCCGGTTACCTCTCGTTCCTGCACTGGGGAGTATTCCTTGACCGAGCACACCCTCACCACCGAGCCCGCGGCGAGCCGGCCCGCCCGCGCGCCGGTGCGCAGCGGGCTCGCACTGGCGATCATCCTGATCTGCCAGCTCATGCTCATCCTCGACGCGACGGTGATGAACGTCGCCATCCCCCGGATCCAGGCGGACCTGCGGTTCAGCCCGACCGGGGTGTCCTGGGTGATGACCTCCTACAGCCTGGTCTTCGGCGGGCTGCTCCTGCTCGGCGGCCGGGCGGGCGACCTGTTCGGCAGGCGCCGCATGTTCGTCCTCGGCACGGCCGTGTTCACGCTCGCCTCGCTCGCGGGCGGGCTGGCGGGTTCGGCCGAACTGCTCATCGCGGCCCGGATCGCGCAGGGCATCGGCGCCGCGATGGCGGGCCCGAACACCCTGGCCCTGATCACCACGACGTTCACCGAGGCCAGGGCCCGCATGCGCGCGCTGTCGCTGTTCTCCGCCATGGCCAGCGGCGGTTTCGCCATCGGCCTGTTGCTGGGCGGCCTGCTCACCGAGTGGATCTCGTGGCGCTCGGCGCTGTTCATCAACGTGCCGTTCGGGCTGGCGATCGTCCTGCTCGCGCCGCGGTTCGTGCCCGACCCCGAGCGACGGCACGCGCACCTCGACCTGCCGGGCGCGATCGCCGGGACCCTCGGCGTCAGCGCACTCGTCTTCGCCTTCACCCACGGCGGCTCGGACGGCTGGGACAACCCGGTCACCCTGGGTTCACTCGGTGCGGGCGTGGTGCTGCTGGCCGGGTTCCTGGTGCTGCAGGCCCGCGGCAGCCAGCCGCTGGTCCCGCTGCGGCTGTTCGCCGAACGCAACCGGGCCGCGGCCTACGCGAACTTCTTCCTCGGCCCGATGGCGATGATGTCGATGTTCTTCTTCCTCACCCAGTTCCTGCAGGACGTCCAGCACTTCGCCGCGCTGCAGACCGGGTTCGCGTTCCTGCCGATGGCGGCGATGGTGTTCGCGCTGAGCCGTTCGATCCCCCGGCTGCTCCCCCGCTTCGGCCCGAAGCCTCTCGCCATCACCGGCACCGTGCTGATGATCGCCGGGGCGGGCTGGCTCACCCAGCTCACGCCGTCGAGCGGCTACGTCGCGACGCTGCTCGGCCCCATGGTGCTCATGGGCGTCGGTGTCGGACTGGCGTTCTCCCCGATGAACGTGCTCGTCATGACCAGCGTGGCGACCGAGGACGCGGGTGCCGCGGGCGGCGTGCTGCAGACGATGCAGCAGGTCGGCGCGGCACTGGGGCTGAGCATCCTGATGACCGTGTCGGGCTCGGTCACCCGATCGGCCGCGGGCTCCGGCGTGCGGGGGCCGCAGCTCATGGTGGACGGGATGACCGCGGCGTTCCTCGGCGCGAGCCTGCTGGCCGGGCTGAGCTTCCTGGTGGCCCTCACCTTCCGCCGCCAGCACACCACGACTTCCTGACCCGGGGGTGCGAAATGCCGTTAAGGCCACCTTACGGGCGTCGGACGCCCGTAAGGTGGCCTTAACGGCACGGACG